>JBLFZF010000006.1:0-52273 GCA_047610145.1 Salibacteraceae bacterium
GTCGATAATATAGGGGGTGTTTATGTCTGCGGGTATGTGGAACTTGCCGCTACATTTGATACTTTATCTATAACCCCTCAGGGAGTATCGAGTTTTAATTTATATGAAAATTTTGTAGCTAAATACAATACCTCTGGAAATGCGCAATGGGTAAAGCATGGTACAAAAAGGAGAGCCTTGAATTTCACTTCTGGGGGGAATTCTCAAATGGAGTTTGAAAATGGGCATCTGTATTATTCGTCTTATTATGAGTATCAAGCAAGTACGAATACTAATTTAAACCGAACTTTTGATGGTAACTTGTTGCCTCTTCCAAACACTTCTGCTTTTCGTAGTGTCAATGTTTTTGTATTGAAAACAGATACAGGTGGAACGAACAGTTGGATAAAAACAATTATATCAGATGGTTCAAGTTTCCAAGAATCGGTGATTCCGGATGATATGATTATCAGGGATAATGGAAACGTCTTGATTCAGGGAAGGGCGCGTTCTGGAATTGATATAGGCTCAACGAATCTTACTTATTCCGGAAATACGTATATCATGTATTTAGTCGAACTAAATAGTTTAGGAATATATGAAGATTCTTACGTGATGGCTGACGTTGGGTTTACAAACGCTAGTTCTTATGGATTAGCTGAAGATAACACCGGTAATGTTTATGCCTTGAATTATAGGTCTAATGCCGGGACAACCGTTGTTTTAAATAATCTTATATTACCGGATAACGGAACCACGCTTTTGAAACTGGATTCTAATCTTACCTTAGATAAAGGTAATGTGATAACAACCACAAATACCTATAACAGCCTAATTACTAACTTAGATGTAAATGATGGTGGTGATTTAATTATTGGTGGGATTGTAAATGGTTCACTCACCTTAGCGGGTTCTTCTTTTTCATTAGCCCAAAGCTATTTTATAGCTAGTTGTGACACCTCTTTTACGCATTTTAATTGGGCATTTAATTCAACTAACGTTAATACGACTGGTTCTTTTTCTAGCTATGCAAAAATGACGAGTTGTCATTATGTGAATAATGAGGTGATGGTTGCGACTGGTTACACTAGTTTGGCTAATCATTATTTTGGAGATTATTCTTCTGGAGTAAATTCTACACATGACGGTTTTGTGATGAAGTTAGTAGAATGTAAACCACAAAGCGTATCTATTTCGCCTCTTAATTCTGCTATCTGTGGTTCTGGTGGTAATGTTGTTCTCAATGGCACGTATATAAACGGAGTTTCTGCAAACTGGATGTCTTCTGCGGTATTGATTTCTGGAGCTAATAATGCTTCTTACTTTGCCAATAATCCCGGTTCATATTCATTGCAGGTGGATAGTTTAGGGTGTAAGGATACCTCAAATGTAGCCACCATTATTTTGGGAAGTCAACCTACGGTTACCGCACCATCTAATAGTTTATCTATATGTTCTAATGCGGGACAGGTGGATATTCCAGATGGAACTCCTAGTGGAGGTGTTTGGTCTGGAGCAGGCGTAGTGAACGATACTGTTTTTGATCCAGCGCTTACCGGTTCGGGTCCAAGTTTAATAACCTATACTTATACCAATGCACAAGGATGTTCTGGGACAGCCGTTCGAATAGCGAATGTGATTACTCCTCCGAGTTTGCAGTTAACAAGCAGTTTGCCTTCTTTTTGTGAAAATGATGCTTCGTATGGTTTAGGAAGTATGGTGTATCCTGCAGGAGGTACCTACGCTGGTAGCGGAGTGAACGCCAATGTTTTTAACCCTAACATTTCTGGCGTTGGAACTCACATAATAACCTATATGTATTCTGCAGGTATTGGATGCTTGGATAGTATTTCTTTTAATTTAGTCGTGAACCCGAGTCCTACGATAATCTTTCCATCCTTTAACGCAATTTGCCAAACGGTTTTCTCTACCGCATTAAATTTAGCAATTCCAACAGGAGGAACGTATACCGGTAACTTTATTATTAGTAATAATTTTTATCCATTTTTATCGGGTCCGGGTACTTTTCCAATTACCTATTCGGTCTCTCAAAGCGGATGTAGTTCCTCTTTTACTCAATCTATACAAGTAGATGCACCGGTGTCCACTTCACTAAATAGTGTCCATGCATTTTGTCTCGATGATTCGGTGTACACGTTAACAGAAGGCTCTCCTTTTGGTGGGGTGTATTTGGTAAATGGAGTGATTGATACAGTGATAAATGCGGCAGTTTTAGGTGCAGGAACACATGAATTGAGATATGCGTTTACCAATGCATGCGGAACAGATACCTCTTCGGTTAGCTTTGAGGTGAATGCACTTCCAGTTGTTCAACTAGGTGCTGTAGGTCCTTTATGTGAAAATGTGCCTGCTATTACCTTGAGTCAAGGTACCCCGGTTGGGGGTAGTTATTATGGGTCTGTGGTTAATGCAGGGATTTTTAATCCCTCACTGGCAGGTGTTGGTAATTCTACTATTTATTATTCATATTCTGATGGAAATGGATGTATACACCTAGATTCTACTTCCGTGAATGTAACGGCTAAACCAAACGCTATTCTTGCGGTAGATACGATGTTGTGTGTGGATAATGGCGTATCTAGTTTAATAGCTTCTATACCTGGAGGTACATGGACTGGCACTGGAGTTTCAGGTAATATTTTCGATCCTTCTGCTGCAGGTGTTGGAATTCATCCTGTTACTTATTTAGTATCGAACACTGCCGGATGTGCCGATACCTCTATGGCGGTTATTGACGTGAAAGGCTTGCCTACAGTAAGTTTAAACAGCTTTGCTCCCATTTGTAATTCAACGAGTTCAGCTATTCCATTAAATGGTGGGTTACCGTTAACGGGGGTCTATTCTGGAACTGGGGTAAATAATGGGTTTTTTAATCCGAGCGTTTCGGGGGCTGGCTTTCATTTAATTACCTATACCTATACCGATACATTCGGTTGTGCGTTGTTTGATACGGCAACCATGACGGTAGACACATCAACAGTGGTAATGAGCTTAGCTACGTTACCAAATGTGTGTTTGAATGCCAATTCAATAATACTAAATGGTGGTTTACCCACTGGAGGAGTTTTTTCTGGAACAGCCGTTTCTGGCGGTAGTTTTAATCCAGTTGTAGCTGGAGTCGGTAATTCAGAGGTGTATTATTCGTATACCGCTCCGAATGCATGTATCGCTACAATTTCTCAAACCATAACGGTTGATACTTTGCCTTATGTAAATTTTGATTTGGTAACCAATTTATGCGTAGATGCGACACCGGTGGCCTTGGTTACTGGAAGTCCGGTAGGAGGGGTATACTCCGGAACAGGTGTAATTGCAGGTGCTTTTGACCCGTTTGTAGCAGGTGTAGGGATAACAGTATTAACCTATACGTTTACCGATGGGAATGGATGTGTTAATTCAGCAGATAGAAATGTAGAAGTAGATCCTATACCCGTAGTTAGTTTAACTAGTTTTAGTGGAGTCTGTTATGATTCTGGAACCGTTGTTCTTTCTGGCGGTTCTCCCATAGGTGGAATCTATACAGGAACAGGAGTAATTAACGGTCTTTTTGATCCAGTTTCTGCAGGTTCTGGTTTTCATACTATTACGTATTCGGTAACAGATACTAATGGGTGTTCCAATTTTGTAGTTGATTCTATAGAGGTATATCAGCCTATTTCTACTCTAAGTACTATAGCGGATGTGTGTATAGATGCCGTGGCCTTTAGTTTAACAGGAGGTAGTCCCTTAGGAGGAGTATATTCTGGAGTGGGTATAAACGGAGGCCAGTTTGATGCATTCGTATCTGGAGCAGGAACTTTTGATGCTTTCTATACCATTACAGAAAACGGTTGTCCTGCAATCGATACACAAACAGTTACCGTAAACGCTTTACCAATTGTTAATTTACCGGGCTTTGTCGATGCCTGTGAATCGGATGTTTCATATTTGCTTTCTGGGGGCTTTCCATTAGGAGGTGTGTATTCGGGTAATGGCGTAAGTAACACTAATTTCAATCCAAATTCTGTGGGAGTTGGGTTTCACACCATCACTTTTACTTATACCGATACTTCGGTTTGTGCTAATTCAGTCATAGATTCGGTTCGAGTTAATGCCAATCCTGTTTTAAGTCTGGTCCCATTTACAGATGTGTGTGAAAATGCTGCGGCCTTTACGCTGACCGGAGGGCTTCCAAATACAGGTGTTTATTTTGGTGCTGGAATTGTAAATGGCATTTTTGATCCAAGTATAGCTGGAGTCGGAAACCATGTAATTAGTTATACCGATACAAATTCTTTTGGGTGTTCAGCTGTAGTAATCGATACGATCGAAGTATTCTTAATACCTACAGTATCGTTAGCGGCATTTTCTACTGTTTGTTTAGACGCATCTCCCGTAGTTTTAAGTGCTGGCATACCTGCAGGAGGAATTTACTCAGGTACAGGCGTACTCAACGGAGTATTCGACCCATCTGTTTCAGGTGTGGGGGTGTTTGATGTTATATATGAATTCACCAATACCAATCAATGTGTGGTGTCGGATACTCAGCAAATTACAGTAAACGCCTTGCCTATTATTAGTCTTGCCAATCAAGATTCTTTATGTGTGAATGATTCCAGTACTCCCTTACTAGGAGGTTTGCCAACAGGTGGTGTGTATGCTGGAACAGGAGTGACCAATGGTCTTTTTGATCCGTCAGTTGCTGGGATAGGAACTCATTTAATTACCTATAGTTTTACCAATACAAATGGGTGTACTAATGATTCTACGGTTTCTATAGTGGTTACCGGATTGCCAGGAGTTTCATTGGCCGCTATAGCCGCAATGTGTGATAACTTAGGAGTTGTAACTCTTTCAGGAGGTATGCCATTAGGTGGTGCCTATTCTGGAACAGGGGTGAGTAGTGGTGATTTTGATCCGTTGTTAGCCGGTGCAGGGGCTACTTTAATTACCTATACATATGTGGGTACTAATGGCTGTCAAAGCACAGATACAACTAGTATTCACGTTCACACAGCCCCATTAGTGGTTAACTCAATTCAAGATACAGTGTGTATGGACGTGTTGTCCTTTAACTTATCGGGAGCAACACCAACAGGAGGTATATACTCTGGTTTAGGAGTGACGTCAGGAAGTTTAAATCCTTTCGTAAGTGGAACAGGTTTGATAGACGTAATATATACGTATACAGATAATACGGGCTGTATAGATTCAGATACTGGAGTTATTACCGTTGCCGACTTACCTATAATTGATGCCGGAAATGATGAAAGTATTTGCGAGGGTAATGCCTTGGTTTTAAATGTAACAGGAGCGAATGATTACCTATGGAGTTCTGGTTCTACTGCTGATACAATTCAAGTTTCACCCATCCAAACGATAACGTATGCTGTTATTGGAACGAGTTTGTTTGGCTGTATATCGTTTGATTCTGTTACGGTAACTGTCAATACCAATCCAATAGTAAGTTTAGGTGCCACAGATTCTTTATGTACGGATAGCGTTTTAACATTAGATGCCGGTTCTGGTTTCACCAATTACAGTTGGAGTACGGGGGCCTCTTCGCAAACATTAGTTGTCGGTCCGTATACAACGAGCCAAACGGTATCTTTTGATGTTACCGCTACCGATGCTAACGGTTGTTTAGGAATGGATACGATTACACTTGATATTGTGAATTGTGGGCCAAATGGAATTGCCGATTTAGAGAGTGATTTATCTGTAACAGTGCATCCAAATCCGAATGCGGGCGTGTTTACTTTAGGAATTGTGGACTGGAAATCTAGTTCAGCTAAGATTAAAGTTGTTTCGGGAACAGGTACAATAGTCCGCAATGAATTGCTCTATTTTAATAATGGGTCCATCATCCAAACCTTTGATTTAAGTAATGTAGCCAACGGTTTGTATTGGATTGTTATTGAAGGGGAACATGATATTTACCGCAAAGAGATTATAATTAATAAATAAGCGGGATTACATATTTCTGCTAGAGTAGTAAAGTAGAATTTATTAGGCAAAAGAAAGGCCGATAAGAATCTTCTTATCGGCCTTTCTTTTGAAATGATTTTTCTATTTGTTAGCAATCGCTACAGCCACACGAATACCATCTACCGCAGCGCTCATAATACCACCAGCGTATCCGGCACCTTCACCCGATGGGTAAAAGTTTTTGATTTGGTCATTCTCTAATGAGTCGTTATTTCTTGGTATTTTAATAGGAGAAGAGGTTCTAGATTCTATTCCTACTATTTGTGCTTCATTTGTTAAATAACCGGGCATAGATTTACCCCATGTTTTAAAGGCACTTTGTAAGGGTCTAGAAATTTCTATAGGCAATAAATCACGCATATTAACCGATTTTAATCCAGGGATATACGAAGTCTCGTTCAACTCTTTAGAATATTTACCGCGAACAAAATCTTGTAATCTTTGTGCAGGTGCGACTTGACTTTCGCCACCCATTTCATAGGCTTTTTGTTCAATTTCTTTTTGGTATTCTACACCAGCCAAAGGACCATGTTCTTTACGATACTTACCGAATTCTTTTTCGCCTACCGTAACTACAATTCCAGAATTAGCAAAACGAGAATCACGTGTAGAGGTTGACATTCCGTTAACCACTATTTCGCCTGGAGTTGTGGCAGCAGGTACAATAAACCCACCAGGACACATGCAAAACGAATACACCCCTTGTTTGCCAATATTGGTGACTAAACTATAGGTAGCTGCAGGTAAGTTTTTGTCTCGGTCACCTTCACAATGGTACTGAATGGAATCAATAATACGTTGAGGATGCTCTACACGAACACCTACTGCAAAATCTTTAGACTCAATAGTAATTCCTCTTTCATGTACTTTTTCAAACATGTCACGAGCCGAATGGCCAGTAGCTAAAATAACGGCTTCTCCAACAAAGTCCGTTCCGTTCAATGTATTTACCCCTTTCATGACTTCATCTTCAATAATGAAATCTGTTACTCTTGTTTCGAAATGTACTTCACCTCCTGATTTTAAAATTTGCTCGCGCATATTTTTAATAATCTTCGGTAATTTGTTGGTTCCAATATGGGGGTGGGCATCAATTAAAATACCTGGAGTAGCACCAAAAGCGACTAAGGTTTCCATGACTTCCAAAACATTTCCTTTTTTCTTAGAACGGGTATACAGTTTCCCATCCGAGTAGGTTCCCGCTCCACCTTCACCAAAACAATAGTTAGAGTCTTCGCCTACAATGTTTTTGGTGTTGATGTTACTTAAATCCTTACGTCTCAGACTTACATCTTTACCTCTTTCTAAAATAATCGGTTTAATTCCGTTTTCAATTAGCTTTAATGCGGCAAATAATCCGGCTGGACCTGCGCCTACAACCACCACTTTTTTCTTGTCGGTGACATCAGGGTAGGCACGCATGTAATCTTTTTCAGCTGGCTTATTTTCATTGACGTACACCTCTAATCGCAATCTAACTAAAACCTTTCGTTTACGTGCATCAATAGACTTACGTAAAGTGGTAATATGATTAATTTCACTTTCTTGAACTTCCAGTAATTTAGCGGTAATTTCTAATAATTTCTCTGAACTACTCGCTGCTCCAGGAGTCACTGCAATGTTAATTTCCTTAATCATATGCCTTACTATTTTATTGAGTTGGATACGGAAATCGTAGCCGTTATGTTTATGCTTTAGTTACCGATTTTTGTGATCTCCAAATAAAGAATAATCCAGTAAGTACTACAGGAATACTTAACCATTGCCCCATATTTAAAGTCATGCTTTGTTCAAAGGCTTCTTGGTTTTCTTTGAAAAACTCAACAAAGAAACGGAATCCGAACACTAATACCATGAAAGCGCCAAAAAGAAAGCCTTCATTCTTACCTTTATTGAACTTCCAATATCCTTGATATAACAGGAGGAAAGTGATCATATATGCAATGGATTCATACAATTGCGCGGGATGGCGTGTAATACCATCTCCTAATTGAACAAAGTTTACCGCCCAGGGTAAGTCGCTTGGCTTGCCAACAATCTCTGAGTTGAAAAAATTCCCTAAACGAACCAGAGACCCTCCAAAAGCCATGGCTAAAACGGTACGATCTAAAATCCATAACCATGACTTTTTTGATACCTTCTTAGACCATATCCATAAGGAAAAAATAACGCCAATTACTGCTCCGTGACTAGCCAATCCGCCTTCCCATATTTTTAAAATGTCTTCGGGGTGTTGCGAGTAATAAGGCCACCCATAAAAGAATACGTGACCAAGCCTAGCCCCTAGAATAGTTCCGATAAGAACGGTCATAAACAGCGAGTCCACCCATTCTGGATTCAGTTTTTCTCGTGCAAAAATATTTTCTTCTATTTTAAAACCTACCATAAAGGCAATGGCAAATAGAATCCCGTACCATCTGGGATGCAATGGCAAATTTTCAAATAACGAAGGGAAAATCTCGGGATTCATGTCCCATACTATGGTTGCAAATGTCATCATTGATCTTCTAAAATTGTTTGACTTTCTATAGGTAGAGAAGCGGTGTCATTTTGAATATTTTGTATTAAAAATGATTGAATATCTGCATCTTGAATCAACCCAGAAAGGGTATCTAACATCGCTGTTCTTTCTTCCGAACCAGTCCAAGTCGTTACTTCTTTTGCCGCTTGGAAACGCAAGTAATCTTGATAATAGGCTACCGTAAAAGCGCTATCTACAAAAGTGATTTGATGGAGGACATTAGCCGTGTTTACAGGGGCTCCAGATCTTGCCCATACATGGTTTTGAATGAAGGTATAAAATTCCGGGTTGTTCACCGCTTTTGTATCGTTGACGTTTAGTGTATTTAAAACATCAAAATAGGAGATAGATAATTCAGTAGTATTCCCTTCAGTGGCAATTCTTTTAGAGGCATAGGCTTCTAAATAAGCGGCCATGAAATACAAGTTAGTTAAGGATTCTTGCTCCATAAAATAGGTGCTTCCAGTAGGATGATTCACTATATACATGACTAATGCCGTATCTAGGTGTCCTCTCACTTGAGTGAGTTCCGTGACAAAATCTAACTCAGAATAAGAGTAATACGTAGACTGTTTAGCCGAAAATTGTGCGTGGGCTAAATACCGATCATATAAATACCGAGATTCATATTTTAGTTGGCCAGAAAAATTAGGTTGAACCGAAGGTTTTGTCGCATCAAAATCTAATGACAGGCGCTTACCGCTTTGAATAAAATAGAGACTTCTTACATGATCGTGTTCTAAAATATAATAGCCTTCTTCTAAGTCTAAAGGGCGCACAAAGATGCCGTTTGAATCTACTTCAATGTCTAGATGGAAGGAGGATTCGATTCCCTTGATTTGATCTAATGGAGATAGAACGCTATACAAGCGTACCGTAGAATCTTGCAGGTTTAAAATCTCTGCATCTACTCCGTTTTTTACCGGTTTTTTCTTGGTTTCGTTACTGCAAGAGACAGTTGTAGCCGCAAGTATCGCTAGAAAAAAATATTTATATAACCGTGAACTCTGCACTGAAATTCCCTCCGTTTGAAACACCTGTAACCTTGTAATACAAAGTGCCGTTAATATAGTAACCTTCCAGATCGGTGGCGAGTTGATACACGCCAGAAGTATTGATAATGTTGGTTAAGGCCGAGTTGCTACTTGTGCCGGATAGGGTGCATTCAAAAGAATCTCCACCTTGCGCATCAATTCTAATT
Organism: Salibacteraceae bacterium; assembly: GCA_047610145.1. Lineage (GTDB taxonomy): Bacteria > Bacteroidota > Bacteroidia > Flavobacteriales_G > Salibacteraceae > CAJXZP01. The sequence goes on from JBLFZF010000006.1 coordinate 9,690, forward strand.
TGTTTTTTATCAACTCTGCTTACCGTTAAGATAATTTGACTGGAGAAATTATTAGCTGGGTCATTCTCATAATTCACAATGTAATTACCGTTATAAGATCCCGCAATATTACCTGTAATATCAGGGTTAGCGGTTACTGTAGGTGGTTGCTCACAACTCATAAATGTAGGAGCCGCCAATCCTAAAATAAGGAACGCTATTAGTTTCAATGCTTTTGTCATACGTCTATTTTTTGTGATTCTTTTCAGAAGGAACAACGTTTAAAGTTAACTCTTTTAGTTGAGCGTCATCAATTGGAGATGGCGAATCAATCATTACATCTCTACCTGAATTATTTTTAGGGAATGCAATGAAATCTCTAATAGACTCTTGTCCAGAAATTACAGCTGCAATTCTATCTAGCCCAAATGCAATTCCACCGTGTGGAGGAGCGCCATATTCAAATGCGTTTAACAAGAATCCAAATTGCGCTTCTGCTTCTTCTTTAGTAAATCCTAAAGCATCAAACATTTGGCTTTGAATTTGCTTATCGTGAATACGTATAGATCCACCACCTAACTCAACACCATTAATCACCATGTCGTATGCGTTGGCATAAACGTTTTTAGGATTGGTAGCTAGCTTTTCTAAATCGCCAGGTATTGGAGATGTAAATGGATGGTGCATGGCGTGAAAACGACCACTTTCTTCATCCCATTCTAATAATGGGAAATCAACAACCCATAACGGAGAGAATCCACCATCACGCAAACCTAAACGGTTACCCATTTCTAAACGTAATACGCTCATGGCGTTTTGAGTTTTGTCTAAATCGCCACTCATTACCAACATTAAATCGCCTGGTTGTGCATTGTCTAATGCGCCCCATGCTTTTAAATCTTCTTGACTATAGAATTTATCTACCGATGATTTTACAGAACCATCTTCGTTAAATTTCACCCAAATTAATCCTTGTGCACCCACTTGTGGACGCTTTACAAAATCAACTAGTTTATCTAACTCTTTACGAGAATACGTTGCGCACCCTTGAATAACCATACCAATAACCGATTCTGCTTCTTCAAATATTTTGAAGTCGTGTCCTTTACTTAAATCGGTCAAATACTGGAACTGCATACCAAAACGAGTATCCGGTTTATCCGAACCATAGTTTTTGATCGCATCATCATATTGCATTCTTGGGAACTCTGGTAAATCCACATTTTTCAATTTCTTGAAAAGGTGTTTCGCTAAACCTTCGAATGTTTCTAAAATATCTTCACGATCTACAAAAGCCATTTCGCAATCAATTTGCGTGAACTCTGGCTGACGATCGGCACGTAAATCTTCATCTCTAAAACAACGCACAATTTGGAAGTAACGATCATAACCGCTAATCATCAATAATTGCTTGAATGTTTGAGGGGATTGAGGTAGAGCGTAAAACTCTCCTGGATTCATTCTTGATGGAACCACAAAATCACGTGCTCCTTCTGGAGTAGATTTGATTAAGTAAGGTGTTTCCATGTCTAAAAACTCACGACTATCCAAGAAGTTACGCGTTTCTAACGTCAATTTATGACGTAAACGCATGTTTTCTTGCAATGGATTTCTACGTAAATCCAAGTAGCGGTATTTCATTCTAATTTCTTCCCCACCATCGGTATCGTCTTCAATGGTAAAGGGAGGAACTTTAGATTCGTTCAAAATGGTCAGCTTCTCGATCTTAATTTCGATTTCACCGGTAGCCATTTTTTTGTTCTTGCTAGAACGTTCAATTACTTCACCTTCTATAGCAATTACATACTCACGTCCAAGCTTGTTCGCTTCAGCACTTAAAGTCTCATTGTCTTCCATGTTGAAAGCCAATTGTGTAATGCCATAACGGTCACGTAAATCAACAAAGGTCATCCCTCCTAATTTACGCGTACGTTGTACCCAACCCGCTAAGGTTATAGTTTGACCTATATTCTTAATATTCAATTCTCCACAAGTGTGCGTACGATACATTCTCCAAGTAATTTTAAGCCTGCAAATTTAATGGATTTCCGCTGGGAACGGTTATGTTTTAACGGATTTTGTGTTTGTGGTAAATGGGTAAAGGTTTTCTTGCAAATTATCACTGTATTAATTTTTAGATAACTAAATTAAAACCGTTAATATGGAAATTAATTCCATATTAACGGTTTTAATTATTAAATTTGAATTCTTATGATACAGCGGTTTATTGAAAACAAGGTAGAGAAATCACTTAGGCACTTTCCAGTAGTTGCTATAATAGGGCCTCGGCAGGTAGGTAAAACAACTCTGGCTAAGTCAATTGCAAAAATGGTGAATAGAGAAACTATTTACATTGATTTAGAAAACCCTAGAGATTTTTCAAAATTACAGGATCCAGTACTCTATTTTGAAGCTAATCAGGATAAATGTATTATTCTAGATGAAATTCAACGAAACTCTGAGTTATTTCCTGTGTTGAGGTCCATGATTGATATGAATAGAGTGGCGGGCCGTTTTATTCTTTTGGGTTCAGCTAGCCCAGCTTTAATTCGTGATTCATCAGAAAGTTTAGCGGGTAGAATTGCGTATATTGAGCTTACTCCTTTTAACCTAACTGAATTAACTGCTAAGAACAATACCAATAAGCTTTGGCTTCAAGGAGGTTTTCCAGATGCTTTTTTACTGAATGATAGTGAGATGCTTACAGACTGGCATTACAATTACCTTAAAACCTACATAGAACGAGATCTACCTAATTTAGGATTGAAAGTTTCTGGATCTGTTCTTATGAAGTTGCTACAAATGCTATCTCATGTTCATGGAGATATGATGAATTATTCAGGGTTCTCAAAATCATTAGGGCTAGACATTAAAACAATAAAAAAATACATCGATTTTTTTGAAGAAGCATTTTTGATTGAACAGCTTAAACCATTCCATACTAATATTAAAAAGAGATTGGTGAAAGCGCCAAAAGTGTATATCAGAGATTCAGGGGTTTTACATTATCTCCAAAACATATCTGATGCAGAAGATTTGTTTGGAAGCCCATTGCTAGGAAATTCTTGGGAAGGTTTTGTCATTGAACAAATTCGCCAATTATTACCTCGAAAATATGAAACATATTATTATAGAACTCAAGATGGGACGGAGTGTGATTTGGTTATTACTAAATCTCAAAAACCAATAATTAGTATTGAAATAAAATATACCTCAGCGCCCAAAATTACCCGAGGAATGACTATTTCTTTTAACGATCTGGGTACCGATAAAAATTATATTATTACCCCCAATGGTGATGACTTTTTATTACGGGAGGATGTGAGAGTATGTAATCTTTTTGATTTTTTAACGAAGTACTTACCTAAATAATTAAATGATTTACAACCTATTAGTTGCCAGCTAATTATGTTCTAATTACAAGTTAGGTATGTTTTAACGGATTTTGTGTTTGAGGTAAAGTCGTCAAGTAAATTGAATATTGGAAATGGGAATTATATTGGTTTTTTTTGGAGAGTATGTACAGATATAAAAACAAGTGTTAAGTATCAATGCACTGATTTCTATTCGCAATAAAAGCATCCACGCGTTGCTGTTTTTAGCATCATTTGGTTTGTGAGTTTTGAAAACTCACCACCGTATTTGGTCTTATTTATCTGTTATTCAATCTATTGTGGTTTATGGTGTATTTAAACAACATAAATAGTATACATTTGTTGTTTTCAAACAACAGTCTTAAATTATGCGGACAATATTCAAATATTCAAACATCAAAATAGCTAATGTAGAAACGGATTTCATTCGATATTTATTTTATGAAATAAAATGGAAGGATAGATTAATTGGCATTACAGGCGCTCGTGGGACAGGGAAAACAACCTTGATGTTACAGTATATCAAAAAGACTTTTGGCCATTCGTATACTGCACTCTATATTTCTATGGATGATTACTACTTCACGCAAAAAAGGTTGTTTGAGTTAGCAGAAGAATTTTATATAAACGGAGGTAGAAACCTATTTATAGATGAAGTGCACAAATACCCATTATGGGCCATTGAGATAAAAAATTTATATGATACCTATTCCGATTTGAAAATTGTTTTTTCCGGTTCATCTGCTTTAGAACTTTATAAATCAGATGTCGATTTGAGCAGGAGAGCTGCAATTTATAAGTTACATGAGCTTTCGTTTAGAGAGTTTCTGAATCTCTCTACAGGAGAAATTTATGATACATATAGCCTACCAGAGATATTGGATAATCATCATCAAATTACGCCCCAAATAGTGGGTGATAAATCCATTTTCCCAGAATACAAAATCTATTTAGAGAAGGGAGCTTATCCCTTCTTTATGGAAACGGAAGGACAGTATTATGATCGATTAAAAAACACTATTAATGTAATTATTGAAACGGATCTTCCTTCCATAGAAAATATTAATTATCAAACCACCCAGAAATTAAGAAAGCTCATTTCGCTTATTGCGGATAGTGTTCCTTTTAAAGTAAATATTTCAGAATTAAGTAGAAAAACCAATATTAGCAGAGATGTATTGTTGCGTTTACTTCACCTTTTAGAAAGGGCTAATTTAACGAAAGGAATTAAGCAAAAAGGAGCTGCAACAGGCCATTTAACAAAACCGGATAAAATATACCTGAACAACTCTGTTTTACTGTATGCGCTGAATTCAAATATTGAAGCATCTATGGGTACGGTAAGAGAAACCTTTTTCATGAATCAGCTAATGCTTAATCATCAAGTCAACTCGGTTTCTAAAGGCGATTTTTTAATAGATAAAACCTATACTTTTGAAATTGGCGGTAGGAATAAAACGAAGAAGCAGATTATTGGAATTGAGAATGCGTTTGTTGCTGCTGACGGAATTGAGCATGGATTCAAAGACATTATTCCTCTTTGGCTTTTTGGCTTTTTGTATTGAGAAAAAAATTGGGTGTTGAATAACCATATTTAGTTATCGTCTATTTTTTCCGCGTTTTTGTTTTTCCATTATTAGTGTATACTGTTCTTTGGGAAGGAATGATGTAATTGAAGAATTCTCTTTTTTAAAATGTGCGCTTTTGGCTTTTTCTTTATTATAATATTCTAGATTTTATTTCGTTTTTTTAAGAATATAGATTTGGAAAGAAAGTACGCCAATACTAATTTGCACCGTCTTTAACCAGGCAATATTTAATTAAGAATACTTATACAATACCTGTTATTTACTTTATGAAAAGAATGGTCACCCTTTGCGCAGTTCATCGCGCCATCAAAACCAAAATAAAAGGATCTACATCCGAAATTGCGGAACAAATTGGGATATCCCGCAGTTCATTTTACCAATATATAGATCAAATTTCTGAATATGGAGTAGCTGGAATTAATAATTACCTGGATTTATTTAGTTTCTCATTGGCTCAAAAATCTAGTTTATTAACTCACTTAAGTACTTCTTTTTTTTCCGAATTTAATGGTGAGAAAAAACAAAAAGTATTGTTAGATAAAAAGTATAGAGTGTATTCTGATAGAATTCATGAAATTATTTCAGGAGCAGATTCAGAGGAAGTGCTATCCCATTTTGATAAGGTACAATTTAAGGAAAGCGTAAATATTATTGAATCTAATTTATTGACGAATGATGGTAAATATGATCTGGTAAGCTCATATATTCATATGTTTTTAAATCGCTTGTTCTTATCTAACCCAAGATACAATGAGATGTTTGTATACTATTTGTTATCAAAACATTATTCAAGAATATATAGACTAGCTCAAAAAAATCATAAATGAAAGGTTTTTACATTTGCTTATTATTGATACTCAATACTGGTTTGGGCATCTCACAGATCCATTTTTCGGGTTCGGTAGTTGATGAGAATGGCCATCCGATCGCTAATGCCCACATAATTTTGTTAAAAAACCAACGAGGGACTTCTTCTAATCTAAAAGGGATTTTTAGTTTTCATATAGACTCACCAGACTATAGGCTAGATTCTGTGAAAGTTTCCTGTTTGGGTCATGAAACCGTATTGTTTCCTATTTCCTTATACGGAAGAGTATCTAGAGATTTTGTATTGAAAGAAAACGCCCTTCAACTTAGTGAGACTTTGGTTACTGATATAAGAAGTGTTTCTTATAGCGCTGAATATATTGTCAAGAAATCTCAAAAGCAGCTTAAGAAGAATTACGTTAATAGGAAAATTATTCAGGAAGGGTTTTATCGTGAGTTATTAAGGGAGAATGGTATAGCGCTTAAAGTGAATGAATGCGCTTTTAATTTAGTGTATAACGCATATCCTAAGGGGAGTTATAGTAAAAGTTCTTTTAGGCAGTTTTATACTGATTACAGGGAGGTTTCAAGGTTTAAGCCTCAGTATGCTCTTTCTGGATTTGCCCAGTTTTGGCCTATTTATATTACGCCTCATGACCGTGTGAATGTAACTTCATCAAGAGTTTCAAGCAATACGGGAGCTAAAGACGGCTCAATTTCAATAATAGGGGATCCCTTAGGTGGACCCATTGATTTAGTAGCTATGGATAATGTGAAATACAAGTTGAATTGTTTCAATCCTAAGCTGTTTAAAAAATATCGTTTTAGTCTTAAAGAAGTAAAGATGGTAGATGATAGAGCTTGCTATGTAATATCTTATACTCCAAAAGACACAGCGGTATCTTATCACCATAATTACAGTCGGAAGATAGCCTGCCCAATCTATAGTGGTGAGATTGTTATCACTAAAGATAGTTTTGTAGTTGTTGGGTTTACCAGTGAATCTATTCTTTGGAAAAGATGGATTAATTATGGTAATTATATTGATTTTTTATATCCAAATTCAATAAAATACGAAGTTCAGTATCAGCATACCCATGAGGGCTGGGGAGTGAAGCGCATTGCATATAGTGGTAATTACAACCCAATTTCTAAGAATAATTCAAGTTATCAATGGACACGTGAATTAGTCTTATCGTATCCTAATAAGAAGTTAATGCTGGATGAAAACGACTCCAATAATTTTGCTTTAAGGAAAGAATCTTTGAGGTATCGCACTACGGCATATGATTCTTCTTTTTGGAATACGTTTGAAAAGAGCAGTTTATATACTCCGATTTCCGAAAATGACCGTTTGAGTTTGGAATCTGTTACTTCCTTGAAGAGTCAATTCCAATACTTGAATCAGCCATTGCATGAAGTTACACGTCCAGTATCTCATGATTCAGACATTTTTAAGAAGGGTAGTTCGGAGATAAAAGATTCGTCCCTGTATGAGGAGGCTTTAAAAAATGAAGATAGTTATACTGCCACCATTTTGCAGAAACTAAGTAATTACGAACGAGATTTCCTCTCGCATCGCAGCCAAATTATCAAGTATAATTATATAGATATATTGGAGGAGCATAAAAAAGGAGAATTTTTTAGAAAGCAAGATTCTTTGGGGCAGGTCTGTTATTTTGAGGTCATTACTGACTCAATTAGCAGTAAGATATTTAATTGTTCTTTGGAGCGCAAGAATCATAAGAATGCTAGAATAATGGAAATTTATTTTTCCAAAAGCTATATTATTTACCTGGTGAATAATAAGGAGGGTATCGGTAATATTCTTAAAGTAAAACGTAAAGGGAATGATGTTTTGATAGATTCAATTGCTAACGTAAGTGAGTTTAAAATATTAAATGATTCCGTACTAATTTATACGCGATTTGATGCCATTCATAGGCCTTCAAAATTATGGAGTCATTTAATAGGGAGTCACTCCACTAGTGATAAATTATTGTTGTATGAAAAGGATGTTGAGTATGATTTAGAATTAGGGTTGTCGAGTTCTGGTAAATATGTTGTTATTGATGTAACATCTCAAAATCAAAATGAAATTTGGGTAATGAATAAGTTAATGGATGCTCCTTCTGTAGTCTATAAACGTCAAAAGGGGCGCCAAATTCAATTAGATCATTTTGGTGTGGATGCGTTTTACGTAGCGTCAATTTCGGGCGGTATGTATTCAATTGTAGATATGCCAATAGATGGGTCACCATTTAATACTAGATATGTAAGTGGGGTAATAATTGCCAATAATCAGTTGGTCGTTGTAAAATATATAGAAATGGAAATTAAGCTACTCCATAAAAGCGGAAAATTGGAAAAAATTCAAATTCCAGAAGGTGTAAATTATATTGAACTCATTAAGTCAGACCAATTAAATGATAGTATTGAATTTATGGTAGAGTCAAACGTGTCTCCTGTTAAATTCTTTAAGTTGGATTTGAAAACTGGTAAATATGTAACTCTTTACGAAGAAAAATTTACGTGTGAAAATTCAAAAAATCAGTATGTCGAGGAGGTGGTATTTGTGGATGGCACTGATGGGGTTAAAATACCAGTGCTTATTTGTTATGATGCAGAGATAATGAAAGATACTGCGGCAGGTTTGTTGATTCAAGCTTATGGAGCTTACGGAACGCGTGTTTATTCTGGGTTTGATAAAAGTAATATAGTATTACTTCAAAAAGGTTTTGTACTTGCTTTCCCTGCAGTAAGAGGGTCCGGTAGGGTCAACCAGAATTGGAGTCAAGATGGGAAACGATTAAATAAGAAAAATACATTTGATGACTTTATTCAAGTTACTAGAAAACTAAAGCACCAATACCAGTTATCTACGAATCAGGTTTTTGCTAAAGTAACAAGTGCTGGCGGATTAATAATGGGGGTAATGGTCAATGAGTTCGCAGATGAGTTTGGAGGGGTGATATTAGATAGGCCTTTTTTGAATGTTAGTGAAAGCATGAAGGACTCAACAAAATACCTAACTACAATAGAGTATCAAGAGTGGGGTAATCCAAAAGACAGTTTAGTTACTAATTATATAGAGTCGTATTCACCCTTGCTGAATATGATACCAGAATTAGGAACACATTTGTTTTATAGAGGTTCATATTATGATAATATCACTCCTATTAGCACAGTTCTTAAAAGCATTTTGTGGTATCGGGAGCATAATCCATTGTCAAATTTAATTCTTTTTAAAATTGATTATAATGAGGGGCACATGGTGAGGTATGGTGCGAAACGAGTTGCGGAGGAGTATGCTTTTATGCGTTATGTTAGTAATTTGTAATGTTTTTTTGATTCTCAATCAGGGATTTTATGGCTAAATTTGAATATTACCTTCAACCTGATGAAATGGATTGCGGTCCAACCTGTCTTCGAATAATCGCCAAGTATTATGGTAGAAGCATTTCATTGCCAAAATTAAGAAGTCTTTCTGAAACCACTCGTGAAGGTTCATCTTTAAAGAATATAGCCGATGCCGCAGAACGAATCGGGTTTAGAACACTTGGGGTTAAGGTGAGTCTAGAAAAGCTGGAGTTAGAAGCTCCTTTGCCCTGTATTGTTTTCTGGCAACAGCATCATTTTGTAGTGGTGTCATAAATGGAGGTGAAGCTACATCGACTCAAACGCCATTCCCATAATATCTGTAAAATGGCCTTTTAGTTTCTCTTTTACTTCGTTCATGTCTACTTCTCTTCCTAACTCTCGTTGCAGTGAAGTCACATCTTTATTTGGGATTCCACAAGGAACAATGTTTCCAAAATACTCCATATTGGTATTTACATTCAAGGCAAACCCGTGCATCGATACCCAACGAGATGTTTTTACGCCAATGGCACAAAGTTTTCGTTCTTGAGGAGTTCCAGGCTCAATCCAAACACCCGTGTATTTATCAAAGCGCTGTCCGTTAACCCCGTAATCTGCACATAAGCGAATAACCGCATCTTCAATATGTCTTAAATACACATGAATATCTGGTAAAAATTGTTCTAAATCCAAAATAGGGTATCCAACTACCTGACCAGGTCCGTGATACGTAATGTCGCCACCCCGATTAATTTTATGAAAAGTAGCGCCCTTGTCTTTAAGGCCTTGTTCATCTAAAAGTAGATTGTCTAAAGAGCCACTTTTACCTAAAGTGTAAACATGAGGATGTTCAACAAAAAGAAAATAATTGTCGGGTGGAGTCGCTTCCGAACTGTTTCTGTTCTCCAGTTTTTTAGCAACGCTCTTATCAAACAAAACAGCTTGATAATCCCAGGCTTCTTGGTAACCTACTTCTCCTAAATCTTTGAATAAAACTTTTGGCATGGCAATTTGTTCTTACTGGAATATTATTTAGCCAATTCGGCTTTTAAAAAATTGATAGCGTCAATTTCCATGACGTCTACTTTATTGATTTCACTTAAATGCATCGTTACCCAGTCTTCAAAATGAACATGATAAAAAGAACGGGCTATTTTAGAGTTTCCTTTACTCCAAATCTCATAAATACGTTTGGTGTAACCAGAAATGATGTTTTTGTTTATTTCAATACGTTGCTGATTTTTAGCACTATCATCTGTATTACGTAAAATAACAACCGACATATTTTCATTACCTCCAGCCCAACCCACCAATTCGTTGTGATTCATTTCTGGTATTACATTATGCCAACACAGCATTTTTGAGTTTTCGTTTAATTGTTGGCGAAAACGTGTAGCTACCCCATCGTATCCAGCGGCACAATAGATAATCGGCATGGTGTTCGCAATGTTCTCTGCAATTATTCTAGACTCTGCTATTGTGTTTTCTTCTTCACGATTTAATAAGGCGATAGTTGCGTTAATTTCTTTGTCAATAGCAAAGCTGGTAATACCGTAATGATTCAATAAAAACATTTGCGACACTACCGAATAAGCAAATTGAGAACGTGGCGGGTTTCCGCCTTCTAACACAATTTGGTTTAACCCATGCTCTTTAGCTAGTTCACCTGCTCTACCGCCAGAAGTTACAAAGGCAACTTCCGCACCTTTAGCAAGGGCAGCCTCAATAACACGAATCGTTTCTTCTGTGTTACCCGAATAGGTGGATCCAATAACTAAGGTATTTTCATTCACCCAAGAAGGCAAATCGTAGGTGTTATTGACCACTATAGGAATGCGGACATTTGTGGCTAATTGGGATACTATCGCTCCGCCAATTCCGGAGCCCCCCATTCCTGTAATAAGTACATTACTGAATGTTCTGGTATTACCCATTAATGACGCTCTATTTCCAATGGTTAAAGCATCCGATAAATGCGTAGAGAAATTTTGAATTAATGATTTCATTCTGCGTTATTTTGTGAAGCAAAAATAGCCTAATACCTAATATGGGGCTAACGAAATGTTTTGGGCTTTGATTTTAAGGTGTGAAACTTCATTTAGATTAGCGCTAAATATTAGAATACATAACTAAGGTAATTCAAAGGAATTGCTTATTTTTGCCGCGAAATTAGTAGAGTTAGAAAGAGGGGCCTACAACCCCTCTTTTTATTACCCTTTAGTTTTTTTAGAAACTAGATATTTTACCGATAAAGGTAACGTGTTGTTTTTTAGATGTTTATAATGATACAAGAGTCGGAAATTCGTGATTTAATTGAGGAAACTATCGAGGGTACAGATATATTCTTGGTGGAATTAAAAATTAGTGGAGGAAATAAAATTAGCGTTTTGGTGGATGCGATTGGTGGTTTACCAATTACGGATTGCATGAAAGTAAGTCGTGGAATTGACCATAATTTAGATAGAGAAGACGAGGATTTCGAGTTAAATGTCTCTTCTCCAGGTTTAGATAAGCCATTTAAGGTGTTTAAACAATACGAGAAAAACAGGGGTAGAAGTATCCATGTTACATTGGAAGATGAAGGAGTGTTCGATGCTAAAATTGGTAGTGTAGACGATCCTAAAATTGAGTTGATGGTAGAAGAGGTGATCACCATAAGTGATGCTCTGGAAGGTGTGAAAAAAGGCGATGCTCTTGAGTTGTCGCAGGAAGATATTAAAGAGTCAAAAATCAATATTTCGTTTAATTAAACGGATGTAATTAGTTACAATTATGATGAATACAGATCAATTAATTGAGTCGTTTTCGGATTTTAAAGAATTCAAGAACATCGACAGGGTAACCATGATGAACATTTTGGAAGAAGTGTTTCGTTCTATGATTATTAAAATGACTGGTACTGATGAGAATTATGATATTATTATCAATCCAGACAAAGGAGATATAGAGATTTGGCGTAACCGTGAAATCGTTGATAACGATGAGGTAGAAGACGAAAATATAGAAATTGCATTAAAAGATGCCGTTAAAATCGAGCCTGATTTTGAAATTGGGGAAGAGATTGCGGAACAAATGCAGTTAGAAGATTTTGGTCGTAGAGCAGTATTAGCATTACGTCAAAACTTAATCTCTACTATTCACGAGTTAGAAAAAGATTCTTTATACAAATTGTATAAAGATAGAGTGGGTGACATCCTTACCGGGGAAGTTTACCAAATCTGGAAAAAAGAAGTTCTTATTTTGGATGATGAAGGTAATGAGTTGATTTTACCTAAAACAGAACAAATCCCAAGTGATTATTTCAAGAAAGGAGAAACAGTTCGTGCCGTCATTAAGAAAGTAGATATGCGTAATAACAATCCTGTTATTATTTTGTCTCGTACGGCAACAGAATTTTTAGCTCGTTTATTCGAACTAGAAGTTCCTGAGATTTTTGACGGATTGATTACGATAAAAAATATTGTACGTGAGCCAGGTGAGCGTTCTAAAGTAGCTGTTGAAAGTTACGATGAGCGTATTGATCCAGTAGGTGCATGTGTCGGTATGAAAGGTTCTAGAATTCACGGTATTGTGCGTGAGTTGAAGAATGAGAATATTGATGTAATTAATTACACCAGTAATCCACAACTATATATTGCAAGGTCTTTAAGTCCTGCGAAAATTACAAACACCGTTATTAATGAAGCCGAAGGAAAAGCAGACGTATTCTTACGTCCTGACCAAGTTTCTTTAGCTATTGGTAAAGGTGGACATAACATTAAGTTAGCAAGTCGTCTTACTGGATACGAAATTGATGTATACAGAGAAGAAGGAAATGATAACGAAGATGTTGATATTGAAGAGTTTTCTGATGAAATCGATTCTTGGATTATTGATGCACTTAAAGGAATTGGCTGTGATTCTGCGAAAAGTGTATTGAGACAGTCTAAAGAGGATTTAATTCAAAGAACCGATTTAGAAGAAGAAACTATTGATGCTGTTCTTGCGATATTCAGAGCTGAATTTGAATAAAAGCGTATCAGAATGATTTAGTTTATATTAATTTGCCAACAAATACAATTCTTTCCATAATATGGCGGGTAAAATAACGAGATTAAACAAAATAGCAAAGGAATTTAACGTAGGAGTTAATACTATTGCGGAATTTCTAACAGGTAAAGGTCACGAAATTGACGCGTCTCCGAATGCTAAAGTTATACCTGAAATGTACGATCTATTAGTAGACCAGTACGGTTCAGATAAAGCTAAAAAAGAAAAGTCTCAAGAGCTTAGAAATAAAAAGGTAGAGAGAAAAACTATTTCTCTTGAATCTGACAAACCTGCACCGGCTCTAGAGCCAGTGGTAGAAGAAGCAGTGGTGCCTGAAGTTGAAAAGGTTGTTCCTCCAGTGGTAGAACCAAAACCGGAAGTTGTGGTAGAAGCTCCAAAGGAAGCTCCGGTGGAAAAGGTAGTGGAAGCTCCAAAGGAAGAAATAGTAGTAAAAATAGATCCTGTAGAGGAGCCTAAAACTGTTTCTCAGGATGTGGAAATCAACCAAGATGGTAAAATAGATTCGGAGGATGGGAAAGGTCCAAAGATTTTAGGAACCATTAAGTTGGAAGACAAAAAGCCAAAGCCAAAAGGAAAGAAAAAGCCAGAGCCGAAAAAGGAAACACCTGCGCCAAAACCAAAGCCAGTTAATGTGAAGCCAATTCCAAAACCAGCTCCTAAGTTGGTGAAGGATATGTCTAAGCCAGTTAAACCTTCGCAACCAGAAATGGTGAAAGCGCAAGTTGAAAAACTGACAGGTCCAACGGTTGTGGGTAAAATTGTGTTACCTCCAAAACCAGAAAAAAAGAAGAAGCCAGTGGCTTCGTCTAATAACCCATCCGGGAATAAGCGTAAGCCTAGAAAAAGAATTCCAACAGGTGCACCAGGTTCAAGTCAGCCCGGTTCAGGTGTTGGTCGTCCGAACAGTGGTCCTAATGCTCAAGGAAATAGAGGTCCAAGTAGAGGCCCAAACAGAGGTCCTCAAAGAGGGAAACCGGTTAAAAGAAACGAACCTGCAGCTCCACGTACGGATGAGCAAATTCAGAAAGAGATTTCAGAAACTTTAGCTCGTTTAAGTGGAAATAAAAAATCGAAAGGTTCTAAGTATCGTAAAGCAAATCGTGAGCGTGCTGGATTGGAAGCGGAAGCGGATTTAATAGCAAAAGATTTTGAGAAAAAAGCCATTAAGGTAACCGAGTTCGTTACTGTAAATGAGTTAGCCAGTATGATGGAAGTATCTGTAACACAGGTGATTTCAGCGTGTATGACTTTAGGTATGATGGTATCTATTAATCAACGTTTGGATGCAGAAACATTGACCATTGTTGCCGAAGAATTCGATTTTGATGTGGAGTTTGTCGGTACGGAAGATGAAGAAGAGGAAGAAATAGAAATTATAGATGCCGAGGAAGATTTACTTCCAAGAGCCCCTATTGTGACGGTAATGGGTCACGTAGATCACGGTAAGACCTCTTTATTAGATAAAATTAGAGATGCCAACGTAATTGCCGGTGAGGCAGGGGGTATTACCCAGCACATTGGTGCATACATGGTACAGTTAGATGGCGGTAAAGAAATCACTTTCTTAGATACACCAGGTCACGAGGCATTTACTGCAATGAGAGCTAGGGGTGCACAAGTAACAGATATTGCTATTATTATTATCTCCGCAGATGATAGTGTGATGCCACAAACCATTGAGGCAATTAATCACGCTCAAGCGGCTAATGTTCCAATGATCTTTGCATTCAATAAAATGGATCGCCCAGATGCAACGGCAGACAAAATTAGAGATCAATTATCTCAACAAAATATCTTAGTAGAAGAATGGGGTGGTAAATTCCAAACCCAAGAAATTTCTGCTAAAACTGGATTAGGAATACCAGAATTATTGGAGAAAGTTTTACTGGAAGCAGAAATGTTAGAGTTAAAAGCGAATCCGTCTAGAATGGCTAGTGGTACTGTTTTAGAAGCATCTTTAGATAAAGGTAGAGGTTATGTTACCCAATTAGTGGTGCAAGCTGGTACTATTAAAGTAGGTGACTTTATCGTTGCAGGTCAGTATTTTGCGAAAGTAAAAGCATTGTCTGATGAACGTGGTAAATCAGTCAAAGAGGCCGGTCCTTCGCATGCAGTTTCTATGCTTGGTTTTACTGGAGCGCCTAATGCTGGAGATACCTTTAAACAATTTAGTGAAGAGCGTGAAGCAAAAGCTTTAGCTACTAAGCGAGAGCAATTACAGCGTGAGCAAGGCTTAAGAACACAAAAACATATTACTCTTGATGAAATTGGAAGACGTCTATCGTTAGGTGATTTCCACGAGTTAAATGTGATTGTGAAAGGTGATGTAGATGGTTCTGTAGAAGCACTTTCTGATTCATTGATGAAATTGTCTACAGAGAATGTCCAAGTAAACGTGATTCATAAGTCGGTAGGTCAAATTTCTGAGTCTGATGTATTGTTAGCTACTGCTTCTGATGCGATTATCGTTGGTTTCCAAGTGAGACCGTCAATGAGTGCACGTAAGCTAGCGGAGAAAGAAGAAATTGACATTAGATTGTATTCTATAATCTACGATGCAATTGCGCAAATGAAAGATGCAATGCAAGGTATGCTGAAACCTAAATTGGTGGAAGAAATCGTGTGTAACATTGAAATTAGAGAAACATTCAAAATCTCTAAAATCGGTACAATTGCGGGTTGTTATGTATTAGATGGAACAATTAATAGAAATACTAACGTACGAGTTATTAGAGACGGTATTGTTGGGTATGCAGGTAAGCTAGGATCACTAAAACGTTTTAAAGATGACGCTAAAGAAGTGAAAGCTGGTTACGAATGTGGTTTGAACATTGATGGATATAACGACATTAAAGTAGGTGATATCATTGAGGGTTACGAACAAAAAGAAGTAGAGCAAACGCTTTAATTCGATTCTAAATAAATTGAAAAAAGTCTCTTGGTTCTCCAAGAGACTTTTTTTTGCATCGAACAGTCGTTTAGGTACCCTTCCTAATTTTTAAAGGAAGAAGAATAGCCAGTTTTTTGGGCCTATAATCGTTAGTTTTTTGGAGGAACTGCCTTGTGTAAATGTGAGGTTGAACCATCTATCCCAAATTACTCCCTTTTAAATGCTCTTTTTATACGTTCTTTAAAATAATCTGAATTGGCTTCTTCAAAGTCATAAATTTGTAACGGATAATCATCTCATTATGACAAAATACCTTTTCATTATTGCCGCTTTTATTTTGGCTACTTCGGTAACAGCTCAAGAATCTTGGGGGTTACAAAAATGTGTAGATTACGCACTTGAAAATAACTTGGATGTTAGGCAGGCAGAGTACAACTTGGAAAATTCAAGTACCAGTGTCATGCAGTCTAAAAGTCAGTTTTTACCAAGTGTAAATGCCTCTGCGTATTACGGGTACAATTTCGGACAAAGAATTGATCCATTTACTAACCAGTTTGCGCAAAGTACCGTAAATACTGGTAACTTCAATTTATCGGCCAACTGGGTCTTGTTTTCGGGATTGCAGAATCTAAATCAATTAACGCAAAGCCAGTACAACGAGAAATCGAGTGATTACGCTTATAAAAACGTGCAATACCTGACTAGTTTGGCGGTGACGACTTCTTTTCTGCAAATTTTGTTTAATATAGAAACATTGTACGTAGCCAATAAGCAGCTAGAAGTCACTCAATTACAAATTGAACGAACACAAAAACTAGTAGCCGCTGGAAGTGCTCCTGAAGGCAGCCTATATGATATTGAAGCACAATATGCTCGAGAAGAATTGGCGCAAGTGAATGCAGATAATCAAGTTATTTTATCCTATTTATCGCTGAAGCAATTACTTCGTTTACCCGGAGATTTTAGTATGGAAGTAGTGGTGCCGAGCCAATTTGATAGTGCCGCATTAGCATTACCTACAAGTTTAGATATGGTTATTCAAACGGCTTATGATACTTATCCTAGTATTAAAAGTAATGAATATGCTTTGCTAAGTGCAGAGAAACAAGTGAGCTTGTCTAATAGTACCATGATTCCAAGATTAAGTTTAAGTGGTTCTTTAGGTACGGGTTATTCTGGAAATGCAAAAGATATCGTAGGTACTTCCTTATCTGGAACAACTCCTATTGGAGTGGTAGAAAACACGACCTCTGTGGTGGTGGCGCCTACCTTTTCTCAAGAAACTAGAACACAAGGTTTTGGAGATCAAGTCACCGGTAACTTTAATCAGTCAGTAGGACTAAGTTTGTCTATTCCGATATTTAACCAGATGAATAATAGAGCTTCGGTAAATAGAGCAAAAGTGAATTATTCTATCCAAGAAACAGCCTTAGAAAAGGAAAAGCAAAAGGTACGTCAAGATATTGAGAAGGCTTATGCAGATGCCAATGCTGCGTTTAAGAGCTTTAAGTCTACAGAGAAAGGATTGAAATCTTTAAATGAAGCGTTTAATTATGCACAAAAAAGATTTGATGTGGGAATGATCAATGCCGTAGATTACAACGTGGCAAAAACCAATCTTTACAGAGCAGAAAGTGATTTAGTAAAAGCTAAGTTTGATTATATTTTCAGAATGAAAATATTGGATTTTTATCAAGGTAAATCTCTGAGCTTATAAGCGAAGGTTGCTAAATAACTATACTATGACTAAAAAGAATTTGATTATTGGAATTGTTGCTGTGGTGAGTCTTGGAATACTGTTGTATTTCGTCTTACAGAAATCTAAAGAGAGCGATGCCAAATATGTGATTACTACTTCTGAAGTGGAGAAAGGTAATATTACTGAAATTGTATCAGCTACTGGAAGAATTCAACCCGAACGAGAGGTGAAAATTAGTCCGGAAGTTCCAGGTGAAATTATTGAATTACCTATAAAAGAAGGAATGAAGGTAAGCGCGGGTGATTTGTTGATTAACATTAATCCCGATTTATACCAATCGTCTGTAAGTAGAGCTCAAGCAGGTTTGAACTCGGCTAAAGCAAATATGGCGAACTCTAAAGCGCGTTTGGTGCAGTCTAAAGCTAGATTGACTAATTCTGAAACGAACTTTAATAGACAAAAAAAGTTGAATACCGATGGGGTGGTGTCAGATGCCGATTTTGATAGTTTTAAAAGTGAATATGAAGTGGCTAAAGCAGAAGTAGTGGCCGCGCAAGAAAGTTTACATGCTGCAGAGTATAATATTAAAAGTGCTGCTGCAACGGTTAAGGAGGCTACGGATAACTTAAAAAGAACCACTATTTATAGCCCGATGGACGGAACGGTTTCTAAGCTCAATGTAGAGTTGGGCGAAAGAGTGGTAGGAACCGCACAAATGGCAGGTACTGAATTAATGCGAGTGGCAGATTTAACAAAAATGGAAGTTCATGTAGAAGTGAATGAAAGTGATATTGTTCGCGTTAAAATTGGAGATAAAGCAACCGTTGAGGTCGATGCTTACTTAAACAGAAAGTTTAGGGGTACGGTGAAAGAAATTGCAAATTCATCCGCTTCTTCTGGAATGCAATCCACCAATGAGATTACCGTTTTCAATGTAAAGATTAGTGTGGATGGAGAATCATATAAAGATTTGGTAGATAACGATAATCCGCACTTGAGTCCTTTTAGACCCGGGATGTCAGCGAATGTAGAGATCTTAACCAATGAATTAGATGCGATCTTAATGATTCCAATTCAATCCGTAACTATTCGGCCAGACTCTTCGGAGAAAGTCATCCGAAAATTGAAAATAAATCTAGAGGAGTTCGATGACGATGAATTATTTGAAGTCGTATTTGTGTATGAAGATGGAATAGCAGTGATGCGCAAGGTGAAAACTGGAATTCAAGACACAAAAAATATTCAGGTATTGGAAGGGGTAGAAGAAGGCGATGAGGTTATCTCTGGGCCTTATTCCATTGTTTCGGTGAAACTATTGAATAAAGACAAAGTAGAGTCAAAAAGTAAAGAGGAGCTCTTTAGCGGAGATGACGATTAACTAATCGAGACCAGGAATTGATCAGGGGAGCATTGCGCTCCTTTTTTTTGGCTTTATTTTCTTCACTAATACCGTTCTTAAAACGTAAGCTGATTTACTTTTGTGCCATGGCTATCATTCTAAATATTGAGACATCTACTACCGTATGTTCTGTTTCTATTGGTATTAACGGAATCGTTTCTTCGGTAAAGGAAGTGAATGAAGGGTATTCTCATGCTGAAAAATTGGAGCAGTTAATTCAATCCGTATTGAAAGATGCGGGTATTGAAATGAAAGACTTGCAAGCGGTGTCTGTGAGTAAAGGCCCAGGCTCTTATACCGGGCTTCGAATTGGTGTTTCTCTAGCCAAAGGAATTTGTTATGGAGCCGAAATCCCATTGGTATCTGTGCCTACTTTGGAAGCGATGGCGCTTGATCCAAAACTAGCATATTTTAAAAATGCTAACCTTGTTCCCATGCTGGATGCACGTAGAATGGAGGTTTATGCCTGCGTACTTTCGCCTACTTATGAAGTATTGCAAGCTACCTCAGCTATTGTGGTTGATGAAAATTCATTTGCGACTCATATAGAACAGTCAGAAACGGTTTTTTTTGGCCCGGGGATGTCTAAGTGTCAAGAAACTATTGGGCGGTTTGAGAAGGCTATATTTCAACAGGATGTGTTACCGTCATCTGCGTTTATGGTGTCTGTTTCCGAAAGAAAGTTTAATAATCAAGAGTTTGAAAACATGGCTTATTTTGAGCCATTTTACTTAAAAGATTTTGTCGCTGGAAAGCCAAAAAAATTGCTTTAAGTTAACCTCTTTTTACCCTTTCGTAGTCCTGTCAATTGTGTTAATTTCGAGCCCTTGTCTTTGAAAAATTAAAAGAGCATTTTACGGGTATTTATGTGGGATTTGTTAGCCAGGTTTATTGTTAGAAAGAGTGTATTTATTTTAATCACTATTTTGGTAGGTACCGCAATTGTGGGGTACAATTCTACGGAGCAAAGACTGCAATGGTCTTTGCCAAAAATGTTACCAGATAATGATTCAACCCTCATGGCTTTTAATGATTTTAAAGATCGTTTTGGAAACAATGGGCAGGCATTAATTCTGGCACTGGAAGAAAATCCTTTAGACGACCTCGAATTATTCAACTCTTGGTTTCGCTTTGGTAAGCAATTAGAAAGTATTGATGGGGTAGATACGGTAGTGGCTATTAATCAGCTTTTTAATGTGGTTAAAGACACCGCCAATAAAAGGTTTGAGCTCCATAAAATTGTTCAGCACGAATTAACCACTAGGGCCGAATTAGACAGTGTGCGAGCCCTAGTGTATGCATTACCTTTCTATAAAGGGCGGTTAATGAACGATACTAATCACGTCAGTTTGATGTTGATTACTCTCAATCAAAAAATATTTAACTCGAAACAACGAGAGCCACTAGTAGCCACCATATTTGAGGTGGTAAACAAGTATAGAGATGATAACGGTTTAAACATTCATTATAGTGGAATGCCATATATCCGAACCATGATTACCCACTTGGTGAAAACAGAATTGCAGCAGTTTTTAGGGTATGTAATTCTGGTAATGGTGGTTATATTATTAATTTTCTTCCGATCATTTTCACCGGTCTTAGTCTCTTTGCTTATTGTGTTATTGGGAGTGACTTGGAGTTTTGGGATTATCGCCTTTTTTGGATATGAGATCACTATTTTAACAGGAATTATTCCTCCATTAATCATTGTTATTGGGATTCCTAATTCCATATACCTTATTAATCGCTATCATTCTGAATACGCCTTGCACGGAAATAAAGTGCTCGCTATAAGCAGGGTGGTCCGTAAAATTGGGCAAGCTACTTTGATGACCAATGTCACTACAGCAGTTGGCTTTTTAGCTTTTGTGTTTACGCAAAGTACTATTCTAGTGGAGTTTGGTATTGTTGCATTTGTAAATATTATGGTACTATTTATTTTATCCATATTCATGATTCCGGCTATCTTAGGGGTGCTGCCACCACCGAAAGAAAGACAGATGTATCACTTGGATCGAAAGGGATTAAATAAAGTGGTGGAAGGTCTTATTCACGTTATTTCATTTCATAGAACAAAAGTGTACTGGGTGTCATTTGTGCTGGTTTTATTTTGTGTTTACGGATTGTCATTGATGACCACTACTGGTAATTTGACAGATGATTTACCTCAAGATGGATCGGTAGTGAAAGATCTGCAGTTTGTGGAGGATAATTTTAATGGGGTCATGCCATTCGAAATAGGGATTGATGCATTGAAACCAGGAATGGTTTCAAAAGGATCGACCTTAAAACGAATGGATAAGTTACATGCTATTTTTGATGACTATCCTGAATTTGGTAAGCCGATGTCCATTATTGAAGGCGTTAAGTACACCAAGCAAGCATTTTATGGGGGTGATCCAGAAAAGTACGAGCTAATCAAAGGAAGTGAAAAGGTATTTATTAAAAAATATTTAGATAATACCGAAGGTAACAGCGGTATGCTAGATTCGTATGTGGATAGCACAGGTCAATACGCGCGTGTTTCTATTCCCATGAAAGATGTAGGGAGTATTGAAATGGATTCTTTAGTAAAGGAATTAGAACCCAAAATCGCAAAGATTTTTCCGGCAGATAAATTCAATGTCTTATTAACAGGTCCTGGGCTGGTATATTTAAAAGGAACGAAGTACCTGGTTAAAAATTTGCTTCAAAGTTTAGCGTTAGCTATTGTTATTATTGCCATGCTTATGGCGGCTTTATTTAAGTCCTATCGAATGATTATTATGTCGATTGCAGTAAATATGATTCCTTTATTGGTAACGGGAGCAATGATGGGTTTCTTTGGGATACCTTTAAAACCATCTACAATTCTAGTGTTTAGTATTGCGTTTGGTATCTCTATTGACGACACCATTCACTTTCTGGCTAAATATCGACAGGAGTTGGAAAATTGTGAATGGGACTTGAAACCTGCGGTAGTAGAATCTATTAAAGAAACGGGGGTAAGTATGATGTATACGTCTATTATCCTGTTTTTTGGATTTGGAGTTTTCGCATCATCTGATTTTGGTGGTACCCAAGCTTTAGGTATTCTTACGTCACTTACGCTGCTGGTGGCTATGGTAGTGAACTTAGTGCTGTTGCCCTCTTTATTGTTAACTATGGGTGCGCAACTAACAAACAAAGCATTTAAAGAACCATTGATTGAAATTATTGATGAGGAAGAGGATATAGATTATTCAGGTTTGAGAATTAGAAAATCGGATGATTCAGATGGAAAAACATAACTGCTGAACCCGTGTATTCAAAAATTCGCAATCAATTAAAAAGTTAAATTAATAGGGTGGTCAGTATCAAGGCCCCTGAAATTTTAAAAACGAATGGAACAGATTTCCGAAATATCAAAACAGCTTAACCAAAGAATTAAATCATTAGAATTAACAGGGAGACCAAGTGGCTTATATGACCCTATTCGGTATATCCTAGATTTAGGAGGAAAACGGATTCGACCTTTGATGACATTGATAGCGGCTGAGATGTTTGATGTTAGTCCTTACAAAGCGATGCCGCAAGCATTGGCAATCGAGGTGTTTCATAACTTCACCTTATTACATGACGATATCATGGATGAGGCTCCCCTCAGAAGAAACCAAGAAACAGTTCATTTAAAATGGAATGTGAATACCGGTATTTTAAGTGGAGATGCAATGCTTATCAGGGCCTATCAATTACTGAGTGAAACCCCTCAAGGTTACTTATCTGAGATACTAAATTTGTTTAATGAAACCGCGTTAGGCGTGTGTGAAGGGCAGCAATACGATATGGATTTTGAAGATCGAACTGATGTGACGATTACGGAATACATGGAAATGATTCGTTTGAAAACAGCAGTGCTATTAGCGTGTGCGCTAAAGACGGGTAGCATTATTGGAGGTGCCAATAGTTCTGAGGTGGATCAAATGTATCAAATTGGGGAAAGCTTAGGTATTGCTTTTCAATTGCAAGACGATATTTTAGATGCATTTGGAACGGGTAAAGTAGGCAAACGTAAAGGCGGAGATATCATTTCAAATAAGAAAACGTTTTTGTTTTTAACTGCGCAAGATTTGGCTTCGGGTAAAGAAAAAGAGGAATTAGAATTTTGGGTGAATGCGACTGATTTTGACGAGGATGAAAAAGTAGAAGCAGTACTCGCTATTTTTGATGCGTTGAAAATTAAGGAACGCTCACAAGAAGAAATGTTGAAATATAGTGATGCGGCCTTTAAATTGTTAGCAGATCTACAAATCCCAGTGGAGAAAAAGGAAAACTTACATTCGGTTTTAGCCCAGCTTTTACAAAGAGAATTTTAGAAATATGCAAGAAGTATGGCAAGCCAACCATAAAGAACTTCTCGAAAAATACCCGGATTTGGTAACGTTAGTCTGGGCACAAGTTCAAAAAGATTTTTCTATGGAAGCCCTAAGCCTAGTGAACAACAATGTAACCACCTTAGATGCGGTCTACGGAGCTATTTACCCCGAAATCACACAGTATATTCAATCCAACTTTAACACAGTTATGCGCTTGCTTTATAGGATTGACATAAGTGAAGCTAAAGTGAAACTTCAAATGGATTTAATGCCAGATGATACCGCTCAAGCCTTGGCGACACTTATTGTAAAAAGAGAAATTCAAAAAGTTGTTTTACGAAAACAATTTAGTTCAGAGGACTAAATTTACATCGTGGTTTATTGATCATTAATGTTACATTTGTGCCTATGGGGGATTAGCTCAGTTGGCTAGAGCGTTTGACTGGCAGTCAAGAGGTCATCGGTTCGATTCCGATATTCTCCACATCAATGACAGAAAGGGTTTCAAGAAATTGGAGCCCTTTTTTTGTGTGGTGTGAATTGCGGTAAACGATAAAATCCCTGAGCACACAATGGTACCCAGGGACTTATCTAAACTTTAACTAATTAAATTAGTTACTCAGTTATCATTATTCTCTCAGAAACAACTATTTCACTTCCAACAATGTTTAAAATATACATTCCGCTTTCAACGATGGAAAGGTCGATATTTTCATTAATTGTATTGTCTTTTACTACTTTAGATAAAATTACTCTTCCTTGAAGATCAACCACTATAATAGTGTATTCTTCTACATCATTTAGAGAAGCACTAATGTTGATTATCCCGTTGCTTGGGTTAGGAGAAATTACGAAATCGGTTAGTCCGTTATTATCAGCAATTCCTAAGGGTACACAAGTGGCACACGATTCCCAACATACAGCTGCTAAAGTCGTATCTCCTGTCGGAACAAGTAGTCTGTTGGTAAACGTTCCTGATGCATCTGTTTTGGTAGTAGTACACGGAGAACCTTCTGTTAAATTTTCTTCAGCCGTCCACCCATCAAGTGTATACTTAAATTCAATTGAATCGATAGGAACCACTACGTCTACTTCGTAAATTCCATCATTATTTGGGGAGAGCATTTCAGTACAACTTCCACACCAGTTATTAAATGTACCGTTTAAGTTTACCGTGGTATAAGTACTGGTGTCGTTCGATAAATCTACTTTGAAAGTAACCATAGCGCTTACTGGGCTACCAGAACATGTACCACATGATTCCCAACATACTGGTTCCATAACGGTGTCACCGGTTAGCACAATAAATCTATTGGTGTTTGCTCCCACTGTTTTCGTACAAGAAGATCCAGGTAATAACGATTCTTGACCTGTCCAATTATCAAATGAAAATTTGTATTCAGTAGAGTCATCTGTGATTGGAACGGTAACTTCCCATATTCCATCTAAATTTGCATCTATCATTGGAATACAGTTTCCACACCATCCGTTAAAAATTCCGTTAACTTCTGGAGTAGTGAATGCACCAGAATAGTTATTCATGTCCAATTGAAAAGTAACATTCTGGGTTTGCGCTGTGGCAAACAACGCACCAAAAAGTGCGAGTACTAAAGTAATTTTTTTCATAATTTATAATTTTGTTCAAATATAGGTGGTTTTGGTATAAAAAACAATAAGCATCCAAAAAACTTGATTCACCCTATTTTAATCACTGTAAATCAATTAGTTGAAAAAATATACTAATAGTAGTATTTACTATTAGCTAAATAATTATATATTTGACTTGCATTAAATTTGCGTAGGATGGAATTGAATGAAATAGATAAAAGAGGAGAGAATTCAGAGTATGCGTTAACATATTATCAGATCTCTTATGATAAATTTTTTCAATTTGGTTTGTCTGCAGATTGCGTGGTTTTTGGGTATCATGAAGAAACGCTGAAGGTACTTCTCATTAAAAGGGGTGCCGCTCCTTTTAAAGGGGAATGGGCACTTCCTGGTGATTTGGTATATCCGAATGAAAATATGGATGTGGCTGCGCAAAGAGTGTTGCATGACCTTACCGGTATTAAAGGTTTGTTTATGGAACAGACCCGTGTATACGGAAAGGTGGACAGGCATCCGGCAGGTCGAGTAATTACTACCGGTTATTATTCATTAATCGATATTTCAAAGCACGATCCGCACGCATCCGCATGGGCAGACGGGGTGTATTGGATAGATATAGACAAGGTACCTGCATTAGCGTTTGATCATAATGAGATTTTAAAAGATGCCTTAAAAATTCTGCGAAGAAGGGTTCGAAGAAGACCCGTAGGTTTTGAGCTGCTACCCCAGAAGTTTACGTTAGCCCAATTACAGCAATTGTATGAGGTGTTATTAAACGAGCAATATGATAAAGCCAATTTTAGAAAGAAAATATTGGCGATGAATCTATTAAAGGACCTAAAAGAAAATCAGACGAACGTTTCTCATCGACCAGCGAAACTTTTTTCGTTTGATGAGTTTCGATATATTGAATTGAAATCTAAGGGTATGTCATTTGAATTATAAAAAATGAAAAAAATAGTACTCTTTTTATGTCTTTTACAATCGTTTTTTTTAGCGGCTCAACCTATCAAGGTAGAAGTAGTCAATAAAGGGGGGAGGTTTCATCTGGAAAGAGGTGGAGAGCCTTATTATATAAATGGAGCGGGCGGACATGAATTTCTAGATGAATTAGTTTATCTCGGAGGTAATTCGATTCGAACTTGGAGTGCGGAAGATGCCGAGCAGATTTTGGATGATGCGCAAGAAAAGGGTCTTACCGTTATGTTTGGATTGTGGGTGCAACATGAACGTCATGGATTTAATTATGATGACGAGGTGGCTGTAAAAAAGCAATTAGAGCATTTTACTACAATCGTTAAAAAATATAAAGAACATCCTGCCTTACTATTATGGTGTGTAGGGAATGAATTCGATCTGTTTTATACCAACACCAAGGTGTGGAATGCGGTTCAAGATATTGCCGCCATGATTCATGAGGTAGATCCAAACCATCCTACCTCATTAGTTACAGCAGGTTTAGATTCTAATGAGGTGCAAGAAGTGCTGGCCAAGGTTCCAGATGTAGATATTTATGGGTTTAATACCTATGGCGATATTGCAAAACATTCAGCCAATATTGAGAAATATGGGTGGAAAGGACCGTATATTATTTCAGAATGGGGGCCTAATGGACACTGGGAAGTTGAAAAAACAAAGTGGGGTGCTCCTATAGAACAAACGAGTACAGAAAAAGCGGCTTCTTATCAAAAGCGTCATGAAAAATACATTGCGGCAAAAACAGATCATTGTATTGGTTCTTACGTGTTTTTATGGGGGCAAAAGCAAGAAACTACCGCTACTTGGTACGGTTTATTTACCACAGATGGAAAGCCTACAGAGCCTTTAGATAAATTATATCTGGCGTGGCAAAAACAAAGGCCACCGAATTCTTCCCCTACCGTAAGTAATATCATTTTAGATGGAAAATTATCGGCTGAAAGCATCTATTTAAAAGCGCAAGATATATACACGGCTACGGTAGATTATTCTGATCCAGACTCGAATAAAGTGAAGGTAGACTGGTTTGTCTTTCCTGAAAGTGATGCCGTAAGTGCGGGAGGTGATTTTGAAAGTGCCCTCCAACCTATTTTGGGCACCATAAGTAAAAGAAAGGGGAAGTCGGTTCAAGTAACTGCGCCTAAAAAAGAAGGTGCATATCGCTTGTTTGTGTTTGTTCAAGATAAAGGAAAAAGAACCGCTTATGCCAACATTCCCTTTTATGTGCTGCCCAGAGAAAAAGACGATCCACCCGCTAAAAGTGTGCGTTTTAAATCGCAAGAATTAAAAGTAGACAGAAATTAATTAGGGATGAAGAAACTGATCGTAAAATATATAGCTACGTTTTTTGTTCTCTTGATGGTCGGGTCAAGTACCATAAATGCGCAACAAGCAGATACAACTTCCATACTGGATTGGAGAAGAGGGGCGTTTCCAAAAGAAAAAGATGGCGAGTTGTACCAAATTAAAGTTAACGGCTTTTACCGTTTTTTTGGAACACAGATGACCATGCCAAAGCCCTATGTGTTAGATCAAAACTCAGGTTCGGTAACCAAGAAAAAAACACTGTTTATTGGTGATGATACCCAGTTACCCAATTTAATGATGAACATTTCGGGTAGGCCTAACAAGAAAGTTTCTTGGGGGTTTGACTTGTTTATGTTTCAATTTTTAGATGGTCAAATTAATTCTACTTACAACCCACCCGTGCCAAGCGCAAATAGACCCCCGGTATGGAATCCATTATCTGGAGCTCGCTTAGGGGCAAATATGGGATTGAACTTGGGATTGAATTTATATGGTTCTTATTATACCGATAAAGGAACTTTTAGTGTCCGAATGGGAGGGATTCATTGGCTATCGATTAGTGATTTAACGCTGGGTAGTTTTAGAGGCTACAATCGTTTTTTACTCAACGAACGAAATCCGTGGGACCCTATTGGAAAAAAAGTGGGGGTGCGGTATAATCAAATGTATGAGAATGGGGCTGTTTATCAAGATACACGTTGGGGTGAGCGAGCGGTTCAGGGCTTAATAATTGACGGAATTGGTCTGCCTGGAGGTTGGAGCTTTGCAGGAATGTATGGGAAAACAGAATTAAACGGTGGATTTGTAACGATTCCCAATGTTAGTTATGGTGGGAAAATTAAAAAAGTATATAAAAACACAGATTACCTCAGTTTTAATACACTGAACAACACTACTTGGGTAGATAGCTTAAATACCCAAGAGCTTGGTTTTAATGTTTTTACGCTGGAGTGGGCGGCCTCATTTGAGGGGTTCCAAGTTCATGCCGAGGTGGGTACTGGAAGGTATATTAGTCCGGTCAGTGATTACCCTTGGGGAGAAGCAATATCTGTGAAATTACTCGCCACCGAAAAGATTTTGAAATTCCCGGTAGAGCTTCATTATTATAGAATTAGTCCATATGTGGTCAATAATAATGCAGTGTTCTGGAACACCTCTATAATTGAATCTGCTATTGTAGACCGGCTAGATGGGGGCGTGCAAAGTGCGAGTGTGTTAACTCCGTTCTCCAGTTCAATGGTAGCGATTGGGCAAATGACGAATAACAGAACAGGTGTGAATTTGAATACGGCCTTTAAAATAGGGAAAGTACGAATGAGTATGGGGTATGGCGTGTCTTCCGAAATAGAGGCGTTTCAAAATCAAATTACTTTTTCACATCACGTAAACCAACTCACTCGCTCTCGTTTTTGGCGGTGGAACTTTCCTCAAAATGTAGGTCCTTACCAGCGTTATGATAAAGTGTATCGAGATGCGTATCAAAAAGTGACGGTGACGGATGATAGTTTAGGATTTTCTTTAAACCCTAAAAAGTTTAATCAATTAGAAATTCATGCCAAGTATCGAACCAAACTCGGGCATCGTAATTTCTTTGCGTTTTTCTTAGGTAGGTACAACACGGCACAACCTAAACTAACTTTAATACCCGCTTTTTCTGAAAAAGCGTATATCCGTCAATACAATTCTGAATTGGAATTGTATTACCAAGTGGCTGAGCCAATTTACGTAAATGTTTATTTAGGATATGAAAGAGTATTGGGAAATTATCAAACGGCATTGAATACAGAAACACAAAGACCGTTAAACCAAAACGGATACGGCATTGGAACAGGTTTCGATATTAGTCTAAGTAAAAATGCGGGTCTTTATTTTAGACACAGGTGGTTCTTTTTTGAGGATACCAGTTTTAAATTAGATGCCTTTAAAGGTCAAGAATCCATGGTAGAACTTAAAGTATTTTTCTAATGAACAGCATGAAAAAAATAGCATTCATCTTACTAATGCTTTGCGTCCAAACAGGTTTTGCGCAAAAAAAGAAGATTTGGGTTTCTGGGGCAGCTCGAGCAATTATGTATGGAGATGATTACAATACAGAAGCGCAAAATGATTCCATTACCCCTAGAAAAACGCAAGGTGGCCATGCTTTGGTGGATTTGGGCATAAATATTCAACCTAGTGATCAGATATTAATCCAAGGTATGGTAAGGATACGAAATGACTATGGAGGATTCTGGGGTTCTGGAGTAACTTTTGATGTACGTCAACTTTATATTAAAGGTATTTTGGGAGGGTTTTTAAAGTATCAGTTAGGAGATATAAATTACAAGCTCACCAATTACACCTTTAATAACGAAGTGAGTATGGTGAATAAATATAAGGGTGCCATTACGGCCCCCAATATAGAACAGGTACAATATGATCTGTTTTATACCGATGACAATGTGTGGCGACAACAAGGGGGAGCCATTGACTTTGCTTTAGAGTTTGATAAAGGAGTTAAAGAAATGGAGTTCAATTTGTTTACTATGCGAGTAAGACCCACTGATTTTGCGACACAAGAAGATCAGCTGTATAGTGGCGGAAGTGTGGTTATAGAACAAAGTAAGTTCTTGAAATTTGGAGGGCAATTTGCCAACATGTATGACTTAAAAGGAACAAGCGATAGTGAGATTTATTTGAGTAATCCGGTCTACACGGGTTCTGCAGAGGTTAATTATAAGTGGAATAAAACACATGTAATGGCTGCCGGAGAGTTTGGAACCTCAAAGCTGGGTTGGGAAGGAAGTCCCGATGCTCCGCAATTGCAAGATTATTTTTATGATGTAAGCGTAAAGGCCGCTTGGGCTAAAACAGGGGTAGATGTTACCGTGGGATACCGAGATGTGGGTCCTAATTTTAGAAGTGCAGGAGCACAAACAATGCGTATCAATTACCAGTCAGCACCTGCGGCATACCAACGATACGGAAACACGCAAGACTTAAGAGCCATTTCAATGGCTGATTTGTATAGAGATGCATCCTTGTATCAAACGCAAATTTCTGCAGGTTTAATGGCCTATGATCCGAGGTATGACAATGCAACCCCATACGGCAGAGCTACTCCGAATAGAAAAGGAGTAAACGTGGTAGCTAATTACAAGGATCCAGAGGCTAGATGGACAGTTTCTGCAGACGCAGATATCCTTTCCGGTGTAGTGGGTGAAGGAACAACAACCAATAAAAACTATACAACTCTCGGAGTTTTTGGAGAGCTGAAGATAAATAAAATGCTGAATTGGAAAGATAGAAAGTTATGGGTATCGGGTAGGATAGGAACACAACAGACTAGTCGTTCTGGTGGTCTTGAATTTGAAAATGTAGACTTAGCTTCCAAATTTAATAATATTAACCTAACCGCTACGATTTACGGAGACCTTGATTTTATTGCAGAATATAGAACTTGGGCTACGAAAGGAAACGATCAGTTAGCAGAAAGGAACGAATATTCGGAGATTATTGATTATTCCGAATATGTAATTGATTACAAAGAGAGTATCATCGGTGCAGGATTACAATACGGTTTCTCAGAGAAAAATAACTTACGGTTTATTTGGCAAACATTTACTTGGCAGGATGAGTTGAAAGTAACTCTACCTTATGATATGAATACGTGGACTTTATTGTTTACCATGAAATTTTAAATAGCGGATTATGAAAAAGATAATTACCATAATTATAGGGGTAGTTTTTCTGATCTCTTGTGAAAGAGATACGGATAACCTAGGTCC
Organism: Salibacteraceae bacterium; assembly: GCA_047610145.1. GTDB lineage: Bacteria > Bacteroidota > Bacteroidia > Flavobacteriales_G > Salibacteraceae > CAJXZP01. The sequence continues at coordinate 40,832 of JBLFZF010000006.1, forward strand.
TAATTTATCAGATATATATGGAGATTTTCAGGTTTTTGGAGATTTTGAGTCAAATACCAAAAATGTAGATTTTTCTATCGGTGAAAGTGTCGGCTTTACTGCTAGATTCAATAAAACGGTAGATTGGGAAGTCCGAATTGTAGGTCAGAAATCTGGTGCGACTAAAATACTCACTGGAAAATCGAAAACGCTAGACGAAATAAACGCTAATTGGGATGGTTCTACAACCACTCTTCCGATGTTTAAAAATGAAAGTTGTAATGCGTATTTAGCCTTAGTTGAAGAGGGGTATAATGATACTATACTCGGTATTGTAGTAGATAGTACTCGGTTTAATGAGGGTTTTGTGGTGGCAGATTTTGAAAGCGGAGTCAACCCCGGATGGGAAGTGTTTAAGCAGTCTGGTGGGGATATGAGTTTTTCTATTGTTCAAAATGATAGTGCTGCGGAAAAGTCAAATTATTACGATTTGGGTGGAGAAGTGAACTTTGATTACCTGATAGGATATATCTATTTTCCAGCATCTGCTTATGGTCTTCCGGCATTCCCCTTATCTCCTGTTCCAAGCAATGTATACTTCAATGTCATGCTCGGAAAGTCAGAGGTCATTAACAATGAGATTATTCTATTTCAGTTTTTAGAAGATGAAAATGGGGATGGTGTATTTCAACCGGGTTCTGAAGATATGTATTCCATTGAACTAAAAAGTATCAATGCAGATTGGGAAACAATTTCGGTTAAATATTCTGATTTAGTTGCCTTAGTCAACGGAGCGCCTGCCGCTCCTAATGGAAACGGAATACATGAGCCAGATAAACTAATGCAAGTGAACACATTGTTTTTAGCAGATCCTGCATCTGGTTATTCTCAAACGTTTATGGACTATATCATTTTCACCGAAAACGAAGCTCTTCAACCATGAGAAAATTTTTGGTCTATATCGGATTTTTTGTAGCCAGCGTTTTCCTGAACTTGGGATGTGTTACTTTAAAGCAAAATGAACTGTATGTTGATTCGGTCAGTGTAAATGATACGGTTTTTTATATCTCTAGTGAGATTTATAAAGACTACGTAACGTCCGAAGGTTGGGTAACCGAAGATAAACGCTGTATGACCGCGAAAACTTCAAAAGAAGCAGCTTTTGAGGGAGAATTAGGTATCGATTTATCTTGGAATAGAACCAAAGAAGGGTGTCCTTGGTTAGGTTTTGGCTTCGGTTGGGATAATTGGACCGGAAAGGATTTGTCGCAAATTAAAAATACGGCTGCAATTCAATTTCATGTTAGAATGGTAGCAGGAGAGCGAGTAAGTTTACCTTGGGCTATCGGGTTAGAAGATTTTACTGGATCTCAGGCTTGGCTTGGAATGAGTGCCAATGCGATTAAAGCAGAAAAAATAACGACCCAATGGACGCGTGTGGAGCTTCCATTATCTGAATTCAATTGGGAAGAACAAGGGGCTGATGTAAATAATATCAAACAAATCATTTTTAATACAGAGGCAGATGGGCGCGTTTTTATTGATGAAATAAAAATTGTTCCGTATTCAGGAGGGTATAGAAATAGAGCGAATTTGAAAAACCTTGCGGGAGACTCGTTTATCGTGGATGGACAAATAATCGATTCTTTATGGGCAACAGAACCTATTGCTTTTGGCGCTAATCAATTGCATTTAGCGGTCGAGAATAATTATTTGTGCGTGGCCTTAAAAGTAATAGATGCCAACCCGCTAGAAAACAGTTTCGATGGAAATGATATTTTTCAAGGGGATGCATTAGAGTTAGCCTTTAATACAGATGTGCAAGCTAATTCTCGAAGAACAAGATATTTAAGTACCGATAAGCATATTGGAATTGGTTTTTCTGGAGACCAGATCAAAGCCTGGGATTGGAGAAATGAAAAGGAATTTAAGGTGCTTGAATATAAAACTCAGCTCACAGAGGATGGCTATATTTTTGAAGCTAAAATCGAATTTTCTGAGCTAAATGCGGAAGCTTTTTTAAATCAAACGCTATATGGGTTTGAGGTAGCGGTAGATCATGGAGATGTGAATGGACGCATCCGTCAAGAGCGTTGGAACGACCCTGTAAATAACGGGTTCTATGAAAATCCGTCTCGCTGGGGAGAGTTGTATTTAAATATTTCTGAAATCACCCAAGAATAAAAGGATTATGGAAAGAATGAAATTTATTGGACTTATTGGAATACTTGTTTTCGCTTTTTCATCTTGCCAGCAAAGCGATCCATATTTTAATGGGCGTACCGGAGATGTCCTTACATTTTCAGGAAGAAAATGGGATATTAAAACCGAATTTAATGGACCTGGTCCTAACTTCTTTAAAGGACATCCCAACGATGTTTTTATTGATGATAATGGTTATTTGCATTTAACGGTAACCCAGAGAGAAGGTACGTGGAATTGTACGGAAGTTATTAGTCAAGATACGATGGGATACGGAACCTATGTATGGACTATTGAAGGGAATCCAGTGAATATTGATCGAAATATTGTGTTGGGGTTATTTACTTGGGATAATAATACGTTTCAAGAGCAAGGCAATAGTGAAGTCGATATAGAGTTCGCTAAATGGGGAGAACCTGAGGAAGAATTTACTTTGCAATATGGGGTGCAACCTATTGCTTTTGGCCCTTACAATACCGAAAGAGTTTTTAAGCCAGAAGAAGATAATGCCAACTGGATTGGGATAAGCACCCATGCTTTTACATGGACAGATTCTCTCATTACTTGGGAGAGTTGGAAAGGTAGTTCTTACGGAAACGGAGCTCCAAATGCAAGTTGGACTTTCGATCAAACTAATCCACCCAAAAGAAAATTTGAAGGAATCAATGTTAGCGATCCTATTGTGATTCCTGCGCCAGGAAGTACCACTAATGCCCGAATGAATCTATGGTTAGTGAATGGACCAGAAGGTCCTTTCGTACCTGTAAGACATGAAATTATTATTCAGAAATTTGAGTACACACCTTTAAATTAATTATCCCTCATCAATAGATTACCTTATGAAAAAAACAAATACGAATGTAATAATGATGACCGCGTTAATTGTCGCTTTAGGCGGGTTGTTAATGGGTTTTGATGCCTCTGTAATTTCTGGGGTCGTACAATTTATTGAAGTAGAGTTTGATCTTACTAAATTGGAGTTAGGATGGTCGGTTGCTTCCTTAACCCTAACCGCAACCATCGCGATGATGCTAGCTGGTCCATTAAGTGACAAGTTGGGTAGAAGAACCGTGCTGAGATATGCCGCTATATTGTATGCAGTTTCTGCGTTATGTTCCGCATTTGCGCCAAATTTTATTTTTCTGGTGGCTGCCAGAATGTTGGGGGGGTTTGGAGTAGGTGCTTCTTTAATTCTTGCGCCAATGTATATCGCAGAAATTTCTCCTTCCAATGTTCGGGGTAGAATGGTGTCTTTTAATCAGTTGAATATTGTTATCGGTATTTCATTGGCTTTTTTTACTAATTATCTCATTTTACAATTAGGTAAAAGTGATGCTTCTTGGGCTATTAACTTGAAATTTGATGAGCATAACTGGAGATGGATGTTAGGTTTAGAAACCTTACCTGCTATTCTTTACTACATCGGTCTTTTTGGGGTGCCACGTAGTCCTCGTTGGTTATTAATGAAAGGTGAATCGGAAGAAGCTGTTAGAATTATGTCTCGTTTTACGAGTCCTAAAGAAGCTAGAGAACAGATAGAAAAAATAGAAAAAAGTTTAGGTCAAGAAGAGGATAAACAAGAAGGTAAGTTTAAGGACTTATTTCATCCTTCCATGAAGTTGGTCTTAAGTATTGGTATTGTAGTGGCTATTTTACAACAAGTAACGGGCATAAACTCCGTTTTTTTCTACGCCCCAATGATTTTTAAGCAAAGTGGGTTAGGTACAGATGCTGCTTTGTTTCAAGCTATATTGGTAGGGTTGGTGAATTTAGTTTTCACCATCGTAGCGATCTTATTTATTGATAAATTAGGAAGAAAGCCATTACTTACTTTTGGAGTGGCAGGTATTGTACTATCCATGTTTTTATTGTCATTTGGCTTTAGTCAAGCCACCTATTCTCTAGAAACGGTAGCCGTTTCTGATCTTCCAAGTGAAATACACCGAGATGGTTTACAGCCACTTATTGGTCAGGAGTTTGCCAGCGAAGAAGACTTTCAGGTTGCGGCAGAAGAATCGATGGGTAAAGAAGTGTATGCGGTTCATAAAGGAGAAATTTTGAATAATGTTATTCATATGAATACCAAACTCATCCTCTTGGCAATTTTAGCTTTTGTAGCGTCTTTTGCCATCTCAATTGGCCCGGTGATGTGGGTATTGTTTTCAGAATTATTTCCGAATAGAATCAGGGGTATTGCCATATCTTTTGTGGGGCTTATAAACTCAGCCGTAAGTTTCATTGTACAATGGGTCTTTCCCTGGGAACTCGATGTGCTAGGTAGTTCAATGACCTTTCTGATTTATGGTCTTTTTGCCATGGTAGGACTAGTGTTCATTATTAAAGTGATTCCCGAAACAAAAGGAAAGTCTTTAGAAGAAATAGAAGCGCAATTAGTCAAATAATGAAGCTAGCTTTTAATTATATAGGTCTCTTTTTTTTGGCGAACTTCATTTTGTCCTGTAGCAGTCCGGCTGCAAATAATGTAGCTGTTCAAAAGCAAGAAATAGCCGGATTAAATACGGAGCATGTATTTGAAACACAGGATACGTTGCTTCAAAAAGGAGATGGGCTTCTTTTTAGTATGGATATTCCAGTCTCAGGAAGGTATCGAGTGGAGGTGCGTGTAAAAACGGTAGCTGCTGCCGTGACGGTTTGGTTGGAAGATTATATTCATAATACCGATGATCGAACATATAATGTGACCGGAGATTTGACTTTTGACGCTCAAAAACTAAGTGCGGCTAAAGATGGTTCTCCATTTAAAGAAGGAAAGCATGATATGCGTTTGAACGTTTCTGAGGGGTCTGTAGAAATTGAAGCTGTAAAATTCACCCTTTTAAAAGAGCATACGCCCACACCCACTCAGTACCAACAAAATATGTCTGGCAAAAAATGGCGATTAGTTTGGAGTGATGAATTTGAAGGAACTGGACTTCCAGACACCGCTAAATGGGATTATAATAGGGGTAATTGGGGCTGGGGAAATAATGAACTTCAATATTATACAGAACATCAACAAAAAAATGCGCGGTTAGCGGATGGGAACTTAATTATTGAAGCACACAAAAACAAGGCAAGTGGCGAGTGGACATCTGCGCGATTAACCACGCAAGGAAAAGCATCTTTTCTCTATGGAAAAATAGAGTTTAGAGCAAAAGTACCTACCGGTAGAGGTACGTGGGCAGCAGGTTGGTTCTTAGGTGACGATTATGTAGATGAATTATCGTGGCCTTATTGTGGCGAAATAGATGTCTTAGAATGTGTGGGGTTTGAAATCAACGATACTACCGGAAATGGTATAAATCACGCTACGTGTCATACGCGTAGTTATTACTTTAAACAAGGCAATCAAATTGGGAGTGATATTGTGGTAGAAAATATGAATAAAGATTTTCACACTTACGCTATTGAATGGTACCCCTATGAAATCAAAGCATTTGTTGATGGCAAACACTATTATACGTACGATAAGAATGCAGATGAATTAGAATGGCCCTTTAATAAATCTCAAAATATTGTGATTAACCTCGCCATTGGTGGAGGTTGGGGAGGGGCTAAAGGAATGGACTCTAACCTGATTAGTCCACAGTATATTTTGGATTACGTACGGGTGTATGAAACAACGAATACGGATGCAGAATGAGAAACATACTCTATATATCAGCTATATCTGCTTTAATGGCGTGTCAACAGCAACCTAGAGTAATGCAGGGAGTTACCGCGTTTCAAACATCCGCTGCTGGTGATCAATTAGCCGTGCAGCAACCATCTAATCAGGAGCCAACGGCTACTATCACCTTACATCCAGAAAAAACATTTCAAGTAATCACTGGTTTTGGTGGCGCTTTTACAGAGTCATCCGCTTATGTGCTAAATCAAGTAAGCAAAGCAAATCGGACCAAGGTTTTAAATGCCTATTTCAGTGAAGGTGGCGCAAACTATAGTTTGACCCGAACACACATGAATAGCTGTGATTTTTCGCTCAACCATTATTCGTATGCCCCAGTGGTAGACGACATGACGCTAGATAGTTTTTCTATTGAAGAGGATAGAGACGATATAATCCCCATGATTAAGGAGGCACAGGCCATTAGTACAGACGGATTTAAAATTCTAGCATCTCCATGGACCGCACCGCCTTGGATGAAAGACAATAAAGAATGGGTGGGTGGAAAACTGCTTCCTGAATATTACGATGTATGGGCTTTGTTTTTCTCGAAATATGCAGATGCATATAAAGCAGAAGGAATTGATATTTGGGGGTTTACCGTTGAAAATGAACCTTTAGGCAATAATAATAATTGGGAAAGCATGCATTTCACGCCCCAAGAAATGACGGATTTCGTGCAACATCATTTAGGTCCAACCTTAGAAAAAGACGGAAAAGGGGAACTCATTATTTTAGGCTATGATCAAAACAGAGAAGGTATTCGTGAATGGGTAGATAACATGTATCAAGATGAAGCAAGTAGCAAATATTTTGACGGTACTGCTATACATTGGTATGAAAGTACTTCTAACTATTTTCCAGAAGAATTGCAATACGGACATGCGAAAGCGCCTAATAAGTATCTAATCAATACGGAAGCATGCGTAGATTCTGAAATCCCTAAATGGAAAGATGATGCCTGGTATTGGAGTAAAGAAGCCACCGACTGGGGTTGGGATTGGGCTGCAGAAGGAAAAAAACATTTGCATCCTAAATACGTGCCTACTTACCGCTATGCGCGCGATATTATTGGATGTCTAAACAACCATGTAGATGGTTGGATAGATTGGAATATGGTCTTAGATATTCAGGGCGGACCTAATTGGTTTAAAAACTGGTGTGTGGCTCCCGTGATTGTGGATACGGATAAAGATGAAGTGTATTTTACGCCCCTTTTTTATGTGCTAAATCACTTTAGTAAATTCATTCGTCCAGGGGCTAAACGTATTGACTTTAAAAATTCAGATACGCAGTTACAGGTAACTGCGGCACAAAATCCAGATGGTAGTATCGCTGTGGTGGTATTAAATATGGCAGAAATGTCTAAGAATATCTCGGTTCAAATCAAGTCAGAAACCGTGGTGTATTCAATTGCCCCAAAGGCAATTCAAACAATCATTATCCTTTAATTTTTTCGGAGTATAAATTTATGAGCAATAAGCAATTGTATATAGGGTCAACGCCCATTCACGCAAACAAAAGTGGCGGAGAAGGAGAGTATCTTAGAATGAAAGAGGAGACTTGGTCTAAGATTTCTGGATTTGACGGAATGGACCCATTTTTCATGACCATTGTGAGTAGTTCGGAGCATTGGATGTTTATTTCCAGTAATGGGAGTTTGACAGCGGGTCGGAGAAATCCGGAAAGTGCTCTTTTTCCGTATTATACGGATGATAAAATTATGGATAGCCCGGAATTAACGGGGAGTAAAACAATTTTCAGAGTATCTAAAAATGGTAAATTATTCCTTTGGGAACCTTTCTCTGATCGCTATGCGGGAGCCTATAACATAGAACGAAACTTGTATAAAAATAAGTTTGGAAACAAACTTCAATTTGAAGAGTATAATCATGATTTAGGAGTTGTGTTTCGCTATAAATGGGCGTTTAGTGATGCTCATGGTTTTGTTAAATATGCAGAAGTTGAAAATGTTATTGAAGAGCCTGTAGCGCTAGAAATAATAGATGGACTTCAAAATTTATTACCTTCTGGAGTTGGTCGTGATTTACAAGAAACGCATAGTACTTTGGTAGATGCGTACAGGAAAAATGAACTTTCTCCTGAATCGGGCTTAGGCATTTTTTCGTTGAGCGCTATGATTGTTGATAAAGCAAAGCCTAGTGAAGCATTGAGAGCAAATACAGTTTGGAGTAAGGGTTTTGATAATCCTAACTACTTGTTGTCAAGTAAGCAGCTGGATGGGTTTAGACGTGGAGAAGAAGTACATGCAGAAGAATTTACAAAAGCGGTTAAAGCAGCCTATTTTGTTCATGCCACAATTATCTTAGCGTCTAAAGAAATTAAAGAATGGCTAATGGTAGCCGAGGTGAACCAAAGTAGCGCTAAAGTTATTAATCTAAATAATTGGCTAACTTCTGACGCAGACTTCTTTTCAGAAATAAATAAAGATGTCATTCAGAATACAGCTAATCTTGAAAAACTGGTAGGCTTAGCTGATGGCTTGCAAAAAGGGGCCGATAAATTAAGCACAACAAGACACTATTCTAATGTGTTATTTAATATTATGCGTGGAGGTGTTTTTGAGGATCAGTACCTCATTGATACAAACGATTTGTTAGTGTACGTGAAAACGATGAACCGCGAGGTTTCTAAAACGCATCGTGCCTTTTTTGAGTCATTACCAAATGACCTTAATTATGCCAATTTATTAGAGCTAGCACACAATAATGGAGATCTGAGTTTACTCCGTATTTGTACAGAATATTTGCCAATTTCATTTAGTCGTAGGCACGGAGATCCAAGTAGACCTTGGAATTATTTTAACATTGACCTCAAAGACGAGGAAGGAAATAAAAAGCATCAGTACGAAGGAAATTGGCGAGATATTTTTCAGAATTGGGAGGCTTTAGCTTTTTCTTATCCGGGGTTTATTGAAGGCATGATTACCAAGTTCGTAAATGCCTCTACAATAGATGGCTATAACCCATACCGTATTACCCGTGAAGGTATTGACTGGGAGGTTGTTGAGCCAGGAAATCCTTGGGCATATATTGGGTATTGGGGTGATCATCAAGTGATTTACCTTCAAAAATTCTTAGAACATGCCGAACGTCATTACCCGGGGAAAATAAATGAGTTGATGACACAAAAGAACTTTGTGTATGCCAATGTACCGTATAAGATTAAAAGCTACGCTTCCATTAAAGAAAACCCAAATGATACCATTGATTTTGATTACAACCTAACCAAATTGATTGAGGACCGCTGTGAAGTGTTTGGTGCTGATGGAAAAATGGTATGGAAGAATGGAGAATTACTACATGCTAATTTTGCAGAAAAATTATTGGTGATGTCTTTAACTAAACTCTATAATTTTGTTCCAGATGGCGGAATTTGGTTGAATACGCAACGCCCCGAATGGAATGATGCTAATAACGCACTAGTCGGTAACGGATTGAGCATGGTAACCTTAAATTACTTGAGACGCTTTTTGGTGTTTACTAGTGATCTTTTTGGCAAGCTGTCAAATACCACCATCGAATTAAACGAACCAGTAGCTGATTTATTGAAAGAAATGCATCTTATTTTCACCACTGCACCGCTAGCCTTTTCGCCTGCAAGACGTCAAAATTTTGTAGATGAACTAGGAACAGCAGGAGAGAAATATAGAACCGCAGCGTATCAATTTTTTACCGGAGAAACCACCGAAGTGGAGGTACATACCATTCTCCAATTATTTGGTTCGGCAACGGCTTTAGCCGAAAGAACAATCACTAAAAGTAAACGAGAAGACGGGTTATTTCACTCCTATAACTTGTTGGCTTTTGAAGAGGAAGGAGCTACAATAGCTCCTCTTTATGAAATGCTTGAAGGACAAGTAGCTGCGTTAAGTTCCGGTTTATTAGAACCCGATGCCGTAGTGGCTGTTTTAGATGCCTTGAAATCAAGTAGCATGTTTAGACCAGATCAGTATAGTTACATGTTATATCCAGATCGTGTATTAAAGTCTTTCATTAGTAAAAATACAATTCCAAAACATTTTGTTTCTCAATCTGAACTCTTGCAAAAGCTGATTGAAATCGGTGATAAACGTTTAGTGGAGGTCGATGATCTTGGAGACGTGCACTTTGCTGGTGGTTTACATAATGCAGACGGAGTAAAACTGCGGCTCGAAGAAATTGCGGAAAGTGATTTCCCGGAATTAATGACTTCCGAGAAAGAGGTGGTTTTGGCTGCGTTTGAAGATGTGTTTGATCATGTTTCATTTACGGGTAGGTCTGGTACTTTTTATGGTTATGAAGGCTTAGGAAGTATATACTGGCACATGGTGAGTAAGTTATTACTCGCAGTTCAAGAAAATATATTTTCAGCCAAAGAAAAGGACGCAAATGATGTTATAATTGGAAAGTTATTGGAACATTATTATGAAATTAGAGCGGGTATTGGAATTAATAAATCGCCTAAATTATATGGTGCCTACCCTACCGATGCGTATTCTCACACTCCAGGAAATGCGGGAGCCCAACAACCTGGTTTGACCGGCCAGGTAAAAGAAGATGTAATTAATAGGTGGGCTGTTCTTGGGGTGCAAATCCGGGAGGGTGAAATAAATATTCAACCGGTTATTTTGCATAGCGATGAGCTGTTGACGAAACCTGAAAAATTGAATTATATTGATGTAAACGGTCAGCGAATTAGTAGAATGATTCATCCTGAGGAATTAGCGTTTACCTATTGTGGAACACTATTCACCTACAAACGTTGCCCAGAATCATCCCTGAAAATTACATTGGAAAATGGGGAAGTTATAGAATCCAAAAAATTAATAATTAATACCGACTTAAGTGCTGAAATTTTTGCCCGGTCTGGTAAAGTAAAAGAAGTATTCATATGCTATCCAATTCGCTAAAGTCCCGCTTAAAATCTAGTCTCATAGTTCTGTTTTGGTTAACAGGGTTGTCGCTAAATGCCCAACAATCTGGAATCGATTTCAGTGCTAACTTTCACGTATTTGGAAGTTTCAATGGCGCAAACTTCTCAATAGATTCGGATCCGTTAGATGCCACAAATCCAGTAGGGAAAATAAAAAACAATGGGGATATTTGGGAAGGTATTTACTTGGATTTACCAAATGGTATTCTTTTAGATAGCCAAAAAATGGTAAGTATTCGTTTTTACAATTTTGCAACTAGCCCTCAAGCAGTTTTATTAAAGTTAGAGGATAATAATAATACCGATGTAGAAATGGTAGTGTCCGCCTCTGTTAGTGGCTGGTCTACTTTAGATTTCGACTTTTCACAAGCGTTTATTGCAGGGTCTACAACTCCGGTCAATGCAAGTGGAACCTATACAAAAATGGTCCTTTTTGTAAATGGCGGTTCAAGTGATACCGGAACACATTTAATAGATGATATTACGTATCCAAATTATGAATCTTCCAATTCGTTGGATGTGGTGTATACCAGTCTCGTTTATGCTGATGAATTTAGTTATTTCGGACCCGTAAATACGGCAGATTGGTTTTCTGAAGTAGTGCCTCCCAATTCATGGGGATGGTTTAATGGAGAAAAACAGCATTATACCGATAGAAC
>JBLFZF010000007.1:0-45258 GCA_047610145.1 Salibacteraceae bacterium
TTTGTAACAAGCCAAACTCTAACGAGTTGTCTTTTAAAATTCCTTTGTAACAAGCCAAACTCTAACGAGTTGTCTTTTAAAATTCCTTCGGAATTTTTCCCTGAACTCATTTCATCCGATTCGCCCCCTTTTCTAAGGGGGAAGCCTAAAATGAGATTTATTGTTTAATAAAAGAATGACACTAAAGTCAGTATTAGCAATTCCCCCTTGGCGAAGGGGGATAGGGGGATTGAATTTAGTTTTCTAATTGGATAATAGTAGCTTCAATTACCGACACCACATTATCTAACCTATGTTTTACTTCAGATTCGGTAAACCTCAAAACTTGGTAGCCCATTTCATGTAGCTGTTGATCTCGAAGTTCATCTTGATTGGTTTTAAACTGATGAGAATAACCATCAATTTCGATGATCAGTTTTAGTTTGCGACAAATGAAATCTACAATGATTCCCTGGTCTTTTAATTTCATTGGAAATTGCCGATTGAACTGATGTTCAAACTTAATCTTCCCTCGTAATACACGTTTCCATAGAGTGATTTCACCTAAGGTTGAATCGGTTCTTAATTCACGTGAAAAATCTTTTAGGTTTTTATTGTAGTTGCTTTTGGGTTTCACCTCTCAAATATACAATATGCAAAATCAATCCCCCTGTCGCTCATTCTTCGCTCCTTCCCCCTCCTCCAAGGGGGAATCATTAAATGAAATTTATTGGTTAATTAACGAAAGACACTAAAGTCAGTATTAGCAATTCCCCCTTGGCGGAGGGGGCTAGGGGGATTGAGTTGTATTTTCTAACTAGTATATAGATTCTTCAATTAGCCTAACTTAAAATCAAGGGACTCTAGTTGGGTTATCTGTATATACTCCTTATATCATACGGGGTTAATACGGGGTAACCTCCAAGTATCCCCTATTTATCATTTAATTAACCTCATGTATTCTGCTTTGGATATCTACGGAATTTCCAACTTCCCAAACTATATTTGCCGTATGAATATTAAAGCAGCGGTACCCAATAGCATCACTTTAGGGAATTTACTTTTTGGAGTTATTGGTATTACTTTAACGTTTCAAACCAATATGCTAGGTGCGGCCATTTGCATGGTGTTAGCCGCTGTTTTAGATTTTTTTGATGGACTAGCTGCGCGTGCGCTTGGCGTAAGCGGAGAGTTTGGTAAACAGCTTGATTCGTTGGCCGACATGGTAACGTTTGGAGTGCTTCCGGGTATCATGTTGTATCAGTACATCACGATTGGGTATGGCGAGTATTTTATTCCAATTGATGAGCGTCCGATTGCCCACGTATTATTGGAGTTTTCAGGATTTCTTTACACACTGTTTGCCGCATTACGTTTAGCACAGTTTAACATAGCTACAAATCAATCCGATTCGTTTATTGGAGTGCCTTCTCCCGCAGCTGCTTTGTTTGTGGCTTCGTTTAGCTTAATCCTTTCGGTACAGTATAATTTAAACATGTACTACCCATTAGATGATGCGCAATTAGGCGAGTTGATGCGTATGAAATATTGGTCTGCTTTTGATTTCCATTTAGTGTATAATCTGTTTTACCCAGAATGGTATATCGCTATGGCGGTATTCTTGAGCTTGATGATGGTAGCGCCAATAAGTATGCTCAACTTCAAGTTTAAAGAAATGAGTTGGGCCGGAAATAAACACCGTTACATATTCTTGATTTTAGTAGGCGTTTTAGTGCTATTTACTTTTGTTCCTTACTGGATTAGTATTCCAGGGTTATTCTACTTGGATTATGCAGTAATTCCACTCATCGTTTTACTGTATATGTTCTATAGTTTGGTGCTGCATTTTATGGTGAAATCAAAGAGCTAAAACTCCCCACCAGCTCCACCGCCTCCAAATTCACCACCGCCCATTCCTGGATCGTTTTCTATCAGTTGGTCATTTGAATTTCCACCCATTGTCGTAGAAATAATTATACTTTCGGTATGCGCATTTAATCCTTCTTGGGTTAAAAGTTGTTCTCGAGTAAACCCATTTACGGGTTGCTTTAGTTTGTTGATTAACCAGATAGTAACCGAAGTAATTAAGATTCCAACTATAGTGAGTGTAATCTCTGGGTGCCCCGAACTGTAATATATTTTATACGTAATCACCGAAGCAAAAAGGAGTAGGACTCCTATGCGGATAAATAAAATTTTCTTCTTAAGGATTCCGTGAGTCAAATACCCAATAGGGACTAAAACAGTAAAAGCGTAAAACAAAAATGCGAATGGTATATCTTCTCCGGGTTCTATACGCAGGTGCATTAATTCAGCACTGAGTTCTCTCACTACATAATAATTCATGCTCAAATAGATCAATATCAGTAGGGAACTGTCTAATACGAGCACGCACTCTGTGTAATACCACTTTATGGAATCTTGTAAGGACTGTCTTAAAAAGTATAAGCCAGTAAAAAAAGCGAAAAAAACAATCGGTAAAAACCCTTGAATCATTGGTCCTAATTCATACAGGATCATAAATACGATGAAGCTCAAACCGCCTAGCGCAATTAAACTCCCAAAGAGGTTGCTGTAGCGAAGAAACATAATTAGACCAACGATTAAAATAGCGAAGGAATAGGCGTATTCAGAAGAATCAAATCCTACGAAGCCCATAATCAAAAAACTAAAGCCTATGAACATTAAAGCTTCTGTTACCCCTGATTTGTAATGATTGTTGGATTGAATTAAGTATTCCAATAAAGCAATGCACAAAACCCCAGTAAAAGCAAGTAGTATTGGAATGATAGATTCACTATCACCAATACCGCCAAGAACGGAGATTACAAAAAATCCCCACAGCGCCAAAACCCCTAAAGTGACGGCTATGGATAGAATAATACGTAACCAAGCAGGTGGGTGGTAAAAGGAAATTGGATGCGCTAATTCAATTTGCTCCAATTGCTCGTTGGTGATCACCTTACTTTTGTTCCAGCGCTCCGCTTCGGTATTCAATTTAAAATGGCGCAAGTTGTTTGTATTAAATGCTATCATTTCGCTTTGTTTTTCTTTGTGCATTAATAATACGTTCTATTAGAAATACAAACCCACCCATGGATACGATAATGTAAAGAAGCCAAGCTTCGACATTAACCTTGTTGGCAACTTCAATGAACCATCGTGTAAAAGAAAAGTACCCGGCTATAACTCCATATACAAATAACAAATATTCACGTTGTTTCCAGAAATAAATGCAAATGGCAATACTTAAAACCACTCCTAATAGAGAATATATTAACCATTTATCACTTTCTATTTGCGCGATTAAAAGCCCCACATAAAACACTAATAACCCGAGGTTTTGAAAAGTAAATTTGAAATGTTTTTTGATGTTTCTAAATTCTAAAAGAAAGCCTGACCCAACAAAAAAGGCTCCAATAAAAATACCTGATAGGTATAAAGAACGGTATTCCTCAAACTCAAAACTGACCCAGTTCATGGGGCTAATTGTTAATCCCCAAAAAGCACAAAATGCGGTAATGGCAAGCGCTAATACCCCTTTATGGTCAAATCGGAAGGCGATAAAAAAGAATAGAAATGCCGTTACTATCGAGGACCATTGCAAGTACCCTTCCAGTAATTCAAACTGAATGAGTACGTACGTGAAAATGGAAATGACTAGCAAAGCGGCTAACAATACCACGTAATCAAAATAGGGATTAGGAGCCTTTTGTTTGGTGTTGGAGTACGGAGGTAATTGTTTTTGAATGTACCAAAAACAGATACCTTCCAGAGTCACTAAAAGTGCGATTAGAGCCAAGTGGGCTACTTGTCCTAAGTTTTGATAAATCAGTAATCCAATACCCGAAGTGAGTAATAAGACTCCAATGTAAAG
This sequence comes from Salibacteraceae bacterium, assembly GCA_047610145.1. Lineage (GTDB taxonomy): Bacteria > Bacteroidota > Bacteroidia > Flavobacteriales_G > Salibacteraceae > CAJXZP01. Next base: position 3,857 of record JBLFZF010000007.1, read on the forward strand.
AAGAGATCGTGTTTCAAAATATACAGAAACTGATTCTTCTTTTTCAATTTCATCCAGCAGTTGGTGTTGTGAACCGTCTAATATATTCTCTTCAAATAATTGTGCGTGATAGGTATTCATATTTCGGCACTAAAATAGGCAAAACGTGGCAATACCATTATTTTTTGGTAGCGACAGTATTAAGCCTGTACTGCTGTGTTCTTAAAAACATTTTTATCGAGTAAATATTTACTTACCCAATTAAATTGCGTATTCAAAGAGATTTCTTTCGCTTCTTTTATTCCTATTTCTATGAGAATAGGATGATCGTCTGTTTCATGTAGTTTCGGATTAAATTGAGTATAACTATCTGTGGTGACTGACTCAGAATGAAAAATAGAGAACTCTCTGGTTTCAGAATATAGAATCTTGTCAGGTGTTAACACATAAATTTTAGGGAGTGGAGAAAATATAGCTGGAGCGTAAAAAAATTTAGCCTTCATATTTGCAGTTGTTTGGTTCGTTGCAAATGAAACCATAATTCCGTAATAATTTTCTAATGGTTTTCCAGTATATTTCGTCAAAACGGAGTGTGATTGGCTATTTTTGAGTACTAATAGCAAAGAGAATGAAAGAGGTATTTAAATGGGTTTTACTAGTTAGTGTGGGACTATTTTTTTTGGGTTGTGATGGGTTACAAAAAGAAAGAGTAGACCTAATTATTCATAACGCTACCATTTATACGGTAAACGAATCTTTTTCGAAAGAAGAAGCATTAGCCGTGAGGGATGGTGTGATTTTGGAAATAGGCCCAGAGCACCAAATCATGAATAGATATCAAAGTGAGCAGACAATTAATGCGGAAAAGCAGTTTGTTTACCCGGGGTTTATTGATGGCCATTGTCATTTCTTGGGGTATGGATTGAGTCTTCAAAAAGTAAATCTGCAAGGCACTAAAAGCTGGGAAGAATGTTTAAGTAGAACCAGAGAATTTGCAAAAACACATGAAGGGATTTGGATTACTGGTCGGGGTTGGGATCAAAATGACTGGGAAAGTAAAGAGTATCCAACAAATGTAGAATTGAATAGGTTGTTTCCGGATCAACCTGTTTTGTTGAGTCGAATTGATGGTCACGGGGCTATGGCCAATTCAAAGGCCTTAGAGTTAGCTGCAATTACCAGGGATACCCAAGTAGAGGGTGGAATGATTATAGTAGAAAACGGAGAGCCAACGGGGGTTTTAGTAGATAATGCGGTTGATTTAGTATGGAGTGTTATTCCAAGTCCGTCACAAAAAGACCTATCTACAGCTTTGCTTAAGGCACAGGAAAACTGTTTTAAGGTAGGGTTAACTACCGTAAATGATGCCGGTTTAGATAGAACAGAGATTGAATTAATTCAAGAAATGCAACACGACTCTGTATTAAAAATGAATGTGTATGCCATGATATCTGATGGGAAGGAAAATTTAGATTATTTTTTGAAAAACGGAATTATTATTGAAAACAAATTGACCGTAAGATCGGTTAAAGTATATGCAGATGGAGCTCTTGGGTCAAGAGGTGCGGCCATGAAAAGCGCCTATTCTGATGATCCACATAACCACGGCATGATTTTGACGCCCATAGATCACATGGCGGAAGTGGCTGCTAAAATTTACAATGCTGGATTTCAGATGAATACCCATTGTATTGGAGACTCGGCTAATAAATTATTGCTGCATATTTATGCCAATGTTTTAAAAGGAGTAAATGACAAAAGATGGCGGATTGAACATGCGCAAGTGGTACAGGTTACGGATTTGGATTTGTTTAGAAAATACACTATAATCCCATCGGTACAGCCTACTCATGCTACGTCTGATATGTATTGGGCCGAAGAAAGGTTAGGTGCAGACCGCATTGAAACAGCGTATGCGTACAAGGATTTACTGATGCAAAACTATATTTTGGCCTTAGGTACTGATTTCCCTATTGAAGATATTTCCCCATTAAAAACATTTTATTCCGCGGTATTTAGAATGGATGCTAGCGGGTATCCAGAAGGGGGCTTCAATCCTGAAAATGCGTTAACACCCGAAGAGGCTTTAAAAGGAATAACTATTTGGAACGCGATGTCTAATTTTGAAGAGCATGTGAAAGGAAGTTTGGAAGTAGGTAAAAAAGCAAATATCACGATGCTTAATATAGATGTATTAAAAGTGCGAGCGGAAGATTTTAAAAATGTGAATGTTGTGACCACAATTGTGGATGGAGAAATAGTGTATCAAAAATAAAAAGAGATTTAAGACGTTGAGTAACTGATGAAATTAGGATATACGATATTGTTTCTTTTGTATCTGCCGCTATTGGGGATCTGTCAGCCGATGTTTTCTCCGAACTTCAATAACTTTTTGGGCGAGACGATGCAGAATGCTTTGGCAAATTCACCGGTTGAATTCATGACTGCGGAGGAACAAAAAGTAGTTTTTTATATGAACCTAGCCCGCTTAGAACCCCAGGTATTTTTGAACGATATCTTAATTCCGTATGTAGCGTTTTACAAATTAAACGTGAATGGGTATGTAAAGTCTCTGTACAAGGATCTGCAAGAGAGTTCGGCTAATTCTAGTTTTGATATGCAAAAAGATTTATACGAAGTTTCGTATACGCACCTAACAGATATTGGTGAAAAAGGATTAACCGGGCACCGAGGCTCCAAGGGAAGAACGTTTCAAAAACGGGTAAATGAATTATTGAAAACGTATTCCGCTGTTTCCGAAAACGTAGGTCTTGGTTTTAAGTATCCATTAGATAATGTGATTGGTTTACTGATTGATGATGGCGTGAAAGATTTAGGTCACCGTAAAGCCATTCTAAGTTCAGATTATAACGGTGTAGGTGTTTCTTTAGGGAATCATAAAGACTACACTTATGGCTGTGTGATGGATTTCGGGAAACGTGCAGAGAAGTAATTATAATTTCAAATTAGCGGGAATTTGAAACTCTTTAAGTGCCTGCAATGCTAAATTTAACTCGGTTTTATATCGATCTATAATAACCTTAACAGGTGCTACCTTATGAATCAATGCGGATGACTTTCCGGCAATCCAAAGTGTTTTATAATTACCCGGCTTTACTGATTTCTCTAGTTTCTTCATTCCAGAAATCTGAATCCACATTTTGAAATATTTTTTAGTGACCGAGTTACTGGAAAGCGAGCGCTCAAAAAAGTTTTGTTTATGACCAATTTTTTTTGCGTAAGGCGTGTTTATTACTGTCGCCCAAGATCCAGATATTTTATTAGACATCACAATATCCTCCATGTTAGCATCTACAATGGCGTTTTTATACCCATCATTTACGCTAGCTTCCTCCGTGGCAATAAAAGCGGTACCTACTGAAACGGCTTCTGCACCTAGAGCTAACATAGAGGCCATTCCCCATCCATCTGCTACACCGCCCGCTGCAATTACGGGGGTGTCAAATTTTTGCTTTAAGGCCCTGACTAAAATTTGAAGAGGGTTAGGTCCGGAGTGACCTCCTGCTCCTTGACCTACTGCAATGAAACCATCACACCCAAGGTCATAGACTTTTTGAGCGTGTTCAATATTTACCACATCGCAAAACACCTTGGCACCATAACTATGAGCTAATGCAATTACTTTTTTAGGATTTCCTAAAGAAGTAATATAGAACGGAACTTTGTTATCGGCACATACTTTAAGATGCTTTTCAAAAAACGGATTGCTTTTTTGCGCAATTAAATTCACTCCAAAATTTCCTGATTTATCCTTTTTATAGGCGTGTAAGTTTTGAATAACCTGCGCCAACTCTTCTTCTGTTCGGTAATTTAAGGTAGGAAATGTAGCCATAACCCCAGAATCAATGCCGGCTTTCATCATGTCTTCATTCGAAACTAAAAACATAGGAGCCATGATCATTGGGAAATCAATTTCTAATAGCTGGTTTATGGGAGTGTGAACATTCATAATTGTAGTGTCTTTAAAATAAAAGAAAACCTGACATCAGACTATAAAATCACGTGTGATGTTCGGTTTTAGTTTTCCAAAATTACCTATTTTAGTGACCTACAATTTAATTTAAATAGAAATTTATGTCCATAGAATTAAAACGATTGTTCGATATACCTTATTATCAGCTTGAAGAGTACCCTTTAGAGCGTAGTTTTTCTTCAAAGGTGAATGGTAAATGGGTGAGTATTTCTACCAAACAATTGGTAGATCAAGCCAATGAGGTGAGTCGTGGTTTATTAGCTATGGGTATTAAACCAGGTGATAAAGTAGGCTTAATATCTAATAATCGCTATGAATGGCATATTATGGATATCGGTATTTTACAAATAGGGGCGATTAATGTGCCTATTTATCCAACCATTTCATCGAGCGATTATGAATATATTTTCAAACATTCGGAGATTAAAGTTGTAGTGGTTTCGAGTATCGAAATTATCGAAAAGGTTAATAAAATTAAATTGAGTGTGCCGTCTTTATCTGGCGTGTACACATTCGATTCTATAAAAGGAGAAAAACACTGGAGTGAAATTAAATCTAAACATGAGCAGGTAGATCAATCCGAGGTTCAGTCAATCATGGATGAGGTGAAAACACATGATATGGCAACGATCATTTATACCTCAGGTACTACAGGTAAACCTAAAGGTGTTATGTTGTCGCATTCTAATATTTTGTCAAATGTGGTGGCTAGTGGTGTTCGTTTCCCAGCCACAAACGGCCATAAATCACTCTCTTTTCTACCTATCTGTCATATTTATGAACGCACATTAACGTATCTCTACCTTAAAGAAGGTACAAGCGTGTACTTTGCAGAGAGTATGGAAACCATAGGGGATGATATTAGAGAAATAAGACCAGAAGTTTTTTCTGCGGTTCCTAGGTTACTGGAAAAGGTTTTTGATAAAATAATTGCCAAAGGACAACAACAAACGGGCATTAAAAAAGCATTGTTTTTCTGGGCGGTAGAACTGGGTGAGAAATGGGCGCCAAACCGAGAGAATGGCGCTTTTTACGAATGGAAACTGAGTATAGCCAATAAATTGATTTTTAACAAGTGGAGAGAGGCCCTTGGAGGGAAAGTAATTGCTATTGCATCGGGAAGCGCTGCATTGCAACCTCGATTAGCGAGAGTGTTTAATGCCGCTCAAATTCCAATTTTTGAAGGGTACGGATTAACAGAAACTTCTCCGGTGATTTCTGTAAATGAATTAGATAATGAAGGCTTAATGATTGGTACAGTAGGGAGAGTTATTAATCACGTAACCGTAAAGTTTGGTGCGGATGGTGAAATTCTGGCTAAAGGTCCAAATGTGATGTTAGGTTACTATAAAGATCCAGAAAAGACCAAAGAAGTATTAACCGATGATGGATGGTTTCATACCGGTGATATTGGAGAAATGGTGGGTAAAACCAATGATTTCTTGAAAATAACTGATCGAAAAAAGGAAATGTTTAAAACTTCCGGGGGTAAATATATTGCACCTCAAGTTATTGAAAACATGCTGAAAGAGTCGCGTTTCATTGAGCAAGTAATGGTTATTGGTGAAAACAGAAAGCATCCTTCGGTATTAATTGTGCCCGCTTTTGAGTTTTTATCAGAATGGTGTAAGAGACACGATGTCAAATGTGAAACATCGGCAGATATAGCGGATTGTGAACAAGTGAAAGATCGTATTTGGAAAGATATTGAAAAGATTTCTGATGGGCTCGGAAGTTGGGAAGTTCCTAAAAAAATGGTTGTTTGTAGGGAGGTCTGGTCTGTAGAAAATGAAGAGCTTACCCCCACATTAAAACTGAAAAGGAAAGTGATTCTTGCAAAATACTCAAATGAAATTGAACGTATTTATGGGTAATAGCCTGAAATACAAGAGTCTTAAAGAGTTTTATCCATACTACCTCACGGAGCATCAAAACTTCACTTGTCGTGTGCTACATTTCGTAGGAACCTCTTTGTTATTTGTGATTATGGGAGTGGCAGTGGGTGTAAATAACTACACTATTTTGTGGCTCTTACCTGGGGTAGGGTATGGTTTTGCCTGGGTGGGTCATTTTTTTTATGAAAAGAATAAACCGGCCACGTTTCAATATCCTCTGTACTCCTTAATTTCTGACTTCAAGTTGTTTTGGGATATTTTACGCAGAAAAGAAAAGTTTAAGGTGTAGTACCTTGAATCTGAAAAATACCGTTATTTATGATTTACGAATTTGAAGGTTTTATTCCAGTGATTCACGAAACTGCATTTGTGCACCCATTAGCCTCCGTAATTGGAAATGTGATAATTGGAGCGAATGTTTTTGTAGGCTCAGGTGCGGCTATACGTGGAGATATTGGTAAGATTATTATTGAGGATGGGTGTAATGTTCAAGAGAACTGTATTATTCACATGTTTCCGGGTAAAACTGTTGTTTTAAAAGAGATGGCTCATATTGGTCATGGAGCCATTGTGCATGGAGCCAACGTAGGTAAGAATAGTTTGATTGGTATGAATGCCGTGTTAATGGATGACGCAATAATTGGCGATGAATGTGTGATTGGAGCATTGTGTTTTGTGCCTGCGGGTAAGGCTATTCCCGATAGAAGTATTGGGGTAGGAAACCCGGTGAAAATTGTGAAAGAGGTTTCAGATAAAATGTTAGGATGGAAAACAGATGGAACATTACTATACCAGAAGTTAGCGGCAAGTAGTCATGAAACATTAAAAGAAGTGACACCTTTAAGAGAGATTCCTGAAGATCGAGTTGATCAAGGAGATGTATTTAAACCTTGGAACGAAACTAAATAGAATTAATACGTGTTACTGAATAACAAAATACCGGTTCTCTATTCGCTTGGGAAAATAAAACCGGAGCTCATTGTTGTGGTCATCTATTCTATAGGGATTGTAATTCTAGATGATATTTTTTTATTGGAAGACATGTCTATTCCAATTGCTATTCCGGCTTTATTAGGTACATCTATATCTCTAATTTTAGGTTTTAGAATATCTCAATCGTATGATAGATGGTGGGAGGCTAGAAAGATTTGGGGAGGCATTGTTAACGATTCGCGTACCTTGATTAGGCAGGTTACCACTTTTGTAGATAATCAGGAAGATATAGTTCAGACCAGAAAAATGCATGTTGAATTTGTAGATACCCAAATCGCTTTTTCGGCAGCTTTAGCCGCTACTTTGCGCGGTTTAGATCCGTTAGACAGAATAACTAAGAGTTTGTCAAAAGCAGAGCTTACGGCCGTATATAAAGAGTCTAATATTCCGAATGCAATTTTACAGTTGCATTCTTCACGGTTAAAAATAGCGATGGATAAAAAATGGGTAGATGGATTTGGAGTACTTCAAATAGATAGTACCATAGCGAGAATAACAGATCATATGGGTAAAGCAGAACGTATTAAATCTACCGTATTTCCGGTTACATATACTGTTTTAGTAGAGTACTTGGTGTACCTGTTTGTAATGTTATTGCCTTTTGGCATGACAGATTATTTTGGGGTGCTACTTTCACCTCTTATTATTCTAATTAGTATCCCGTTCTTTTTGCTGGAGAAAACGGCTGTAAATCTCCAAAACCCTTTCAATAATAACAAAACAGATATTCCGATGATTACCATTTCAAAAACTATTGAAATGAATTTGAATCAAATGGTTGGCAAGGACTTTGACAATGTGAAGGGTAACCCGGAAGATGGCTCCTTTTATATTATGTAAAACGAAAAGAGGTGCTCGATTACGAAATGCTGCCCCAGTTAGGATGCTTTTTAGCGTAAGCAATAAAGTGACTTCTTAATAAAGCGTGCTCGGGTAAAATTAGCGTTTTATCTTTTTCTAAGATCAATTGAGCGGCTTCCCGTGCGACTTTTAAAATTTTTCCGTCTTTCGCTAAATCAGCTATGGCAAAATTTAAAATTCCACTTTGTTGCGTTCCCATAATATTTCCGGGTCCACGTAGGTTTAAATCAGCTTCAGCTACCTCAAACCCATCCGTGGTTCTAACCATAGTCTCAATTCGGGTTCTTCCATCTGCAGAAAGTTTATAATCCGTGATCAGAATACAATACGATTGTTCGCCACCTCTACCCACTCGCCCTCGTAATTGATGAAGTTGTGCAAGTCCAAACTTTTCAGCACTTTCTATAATCATAACCGAAGCATTGGGAACGTTTACGCCAACTTCAATGACGGTTGTAGCCACCATGATTTGTGTTTCACCTCTCACAAATCGTTGCATTTCTAGTTCCTTATCTGCTGGTTTTAATCTTCCATGAACCACAGATACTTGATACTTTGGGGTAGGAAACTCTCTAGAAATAGATTCAAATCCATCCATTAAATCCTTATAATGAAAATGTTCTGATTCTTCAATAAGGGGATAAACAACATAAACCTGCCGACCTTTTTCAATTTCTTTACGCATAAACCCAAATATCCCTAACCGATGGGCATCGTACTTATGAATAGTTTGAATAGGCTTACGACCTGGGGGGAGTTCATCAATCACACTCACTTCTAGATCACCATAAAATGACATCGCTAAAGTTCTCGGGATTGGAGTCGCTGACATAATTAGAATATGCGGTGGCACTTTACTTTTAGCCCACATTCTAGATCGTTGGGCTACCCCAAAACGGTGCTGCTCATCAATAACAACTAATCCTAAGTTTTTAAATTTTACCCGATCTTCCAATAAGGCGTGGGTTCCAATAATAACAGAAATTTCACCGGCTTCTAAATCGGCTAAAAGTTCTTTTCGTTTCTTTGTTTTAGTGGACCCAGTAAGAATAGTACACCGTACATTTACCTTTTCAAGTAGCTCAGAAACTCCAATAAAATGCTGTTGGGCAAGAATTTCTGTTGGTGCCATCAGTGCGGCTTGAAATCCATTGTCAATAGCCAGTAGAATAGATAATACCGCCACTATGGTTTTGCCACTTCCAACATCTCCCTGGAGCAAGCGATTCATTTGCTGACCGCTTTTCACATCATTTCTAATTTCTTTTAAAACTCTTTTTTGAGCACCGGTGAGATCAAAAGGTAAAACATCAGAATAAAAGAGATTGAATTTCTCCCCTACGCGTGTAAACATAAATCCACCCTTACGTGTATTTCGATGATTTTTAAACCGTAAAATTTGAAGTTGCATAAAAAACAATTCTTCAAATTTTAAACGATATCGGGCTAACTTTAATTGTTCCGTTGTACTTGGAAAGTGGACTTCAAAAAAAGCTTGGTTCCTCGGAATTAATTGCCATTGTTCGCGCAATTTTTCCGTTAGAATTTCGGGTATATTCACCGATATTTGTTGCGTAAGAGTGTAGATTAATTTTTCAATAGCCTTGGTATGAAGATTCCTGCTAATTAGTTTTTCAGTAGAATGATAAATAGGTTGCAATGATCGGCCATTAGCTGTTTTGGCAGAGCTGGCCAATTCAAGTTCTGGGTGTGCAATATTGTATTTCCCATTAAATCGGGTAGGCTTTCCAAAAAGTACAAATTCTTTTTCTGCATCTAATTTGGGCTCGACCCATTTAATTCCCGTAAACCAGACCAGTTCAATAACTCCAGTAGCATCATAAAACTCCGCAGTAAGCCTCATTTTTCGAGCTTGCCCAATTTTTCGAACCTTGCGTATATGCCCTTTAAACTGCATAAAGGCTTGGTCTTGGTTCGCTTCTTTTACCTGGTGAAACTGAGATCGGTCTACATATCTAAACGGGAAGTGGAATAATAAATCGCCAAAATTGAAAATACGTAGTTCTTGCTGAAGCAATTCTGCTCGCTTAGGTCCTACACCTTTTAAGAATTCAATTTTTGTTTGTAACGGATTCATTCAAAACGTATTCATTTCAAAAATAGATTCTTTACACAAATGACGCCTATGGATTAACTCCGTTTTGATGAAAAACTTGTCATTTTTTTAATACGGATCAGAAAAGGTTAGCAGAAGAGGTAATACTATATTTATACGGGTTTTTGCGCTAGGTTTTCCTAAGTTTGTGGTGAATGGAAGTAATTTAAATGGAACTAGTAAACACGATATTGGTATGGGCGATGAAGAAGCGAATTCATCAAATAGATCTATTTATTAAATATCCGGAAGAAGTTCAAAACGATTGGTTTAAAAATCTTATTTCTAGTGCTGAAGATACGGTTTGGGGGCAGCAATATAATTACACTAAAATAAAAACCATTGCTGATTTTAAGTCCCAAGTTCCGTTGCAAGATTATGCCAGTTTGAAACCCTACATTGAGAGAGCTCGCGATGGCGAAAAAAACGTCTTATGGCCAGGTGAAACAAAGTGGTTTGCCAAGTCATCTGGCACAACAGAAGATAAAAGCAAGTTTATTCCAGTAACTCCTGAAGCCTTAGAAACGTGTCACTACAAAGGAGGAAAGGATCTAATTTCGTTATATATTAAATACGCGCCTGAATCGAAAATGTTTACCGGCAGAGGATTAGTTCTGGGGGGGAGTAGTGAGATCAATAAAACAAACCCTTCTTCCTACTCTGGAGATTTGTCATCTATCATTATTGATAATTTACCGGTTTGGGCAGAGCTGCACAGAACTCCGTCTAAAAAAATTGCTTTAATGTCGGAATGGGAGGAGAAGCTCGATGTTATGGCGAAAACTACCGCACAGCAAAATATCACTACCTTGGCAGGTGTGCCTTCTTGGACCTTAGTTTTGCTGAAGAAGGTATTGAAAATTACCGGTGCAAAAACCATTAATGAAGTGTGGCCCAATTTAGAAACCTATACCCATGGCGGAGTTAGTTTTGTCCCGTTTAAAGATCAATTTGAGGCCATTTTCAATCTTCCTGATTTAAATTACATGGAGACTTATAGCGCTTCAGAGGGCTTTTTTGGCTTGCAAGATCTCTATGGAAGTGAGTTTGATGGAGGGTTACTTTTAATGCTCGATTATGGGGTGTTTTATGAGTTTTTGCCATTAGAAAATATTCAGGATCCGAATCCGGTTACATTAGGTCTTTCTGAAGTGGAGCTAGGTAAGCAGTATGCGCTAATAATATCTACCAATTCTGGGTTATGGAGGTATGAATTGGGAGATACCCTAATATTTCTAAATTTGAACCCGTTTAGAATTCGCATTACAGGACGAACCAAGCAACATATCAATGTGTTTGGAGAGGAGTTGATGGTGGGTAATGTAGAGAAAGCCATTCAAATAGCATGTGAACATACGGATGCTGTGGTGACTGAATTTACGGGGTGTCCTGTTTTTATGGAACACGAAAAGAAAGGCGGGCATGAATGGTTAATAGAGTTCGATAAAGATCCGGAAAGCATGAGGCAGTTTGCCGAAATATTTGATGCCGCTTTAAAGTCGGTGAATAGTGATTATGAAGCAAAACGATATATGGATTTTGTGATAGGTTTTCCGGTAATGCATAAAATGAAGAAAGGCACGTTCTACAGCTGGTTAAAGGGAAAAGGGAAACTGGGAGGACAACACAAAGTGCCTCGCTTATCAAATTCTAGAAAATATGTGGATGAGATTTTGGGTATGTAGTGGGTTAATAGTAGGTCTGTTCTCATTGGGCCATAGTCAAGAGGTAAAAGTTAATTGGATAAAAACGGTTCCGCTTACAGCCACTATTATTGAATCTGATAATATGGGGAATGCGTATTTGGTTAATGGTTCATCACTTTCTAAAATAGATATGAATGGACGGGTGTTAGAAGAGAATAGTTCTCTTGCCTTAGGTGAAATTTCGTCTATAGATGCCTCAAATGCCTTAAAGATGCTCGTCTATTTTCGAGATTTGTCTCAAATCACCTACCTAGATAATCAATTGGCCTCTCGAGGAGATAACGTGTCATTAGATGTATTAGGGTATAATCAAATTACCACTATTTGTAGGTCGTATAATGATGGGGTTTGGTTATTTGATCAAACTACATTTGAGTTAATTCGATTAGATGAACAATTGCAACCCAATGTGCAGTCAGGTAATTTGTCTCAAATATTAGACTTTGTACCGGATCCTACTTATATGAAAGAGTTTAACAATTGGTTGTACGTGAATGATCCGTCTCAAGGAATTTTGGTTTTTGACTGGTACGGAAGTTATACGAAAACGATTCCAGTAGCAGGGATAAATAAATTTGTAGTTCGAGCAAATAGGCTTTTTTTTATTAAGGACAGGAAGATTCAGTATTACCATCTTCAAACGAAACAGTTTTTGGAGTTGCATATACCGAACATGGAATATGTTGATTTCACTATATTCGATGATAAATTGTTATTAATTACCCAAAATGAGTTGCTCATTTATAGAATTAATGTGAACTAAAATTTTAAATTTGAAATCCTTCGGGAATTTAGAGAAATTTTGTAAATCAAGTATATGCATATTGCGGTAGCTGGAAATATTGGGTCGGGTAAAACAACGTTAACACGATTATTGTCTGATCACTATAAATGGGAACCCCACTTTGAAGATGTGGATGAGAATCCGTATTTAAATGATTTCTATAACGATATGCAACGGTGGTCTTTTAACTTACAGGTATATTTTCTAACCAGCCGTTTTGGGCAGATTTTAAAAGTCAGAGAATCGGGTAAGGATTTTATTCAAGATAGAACCATTTATGAGGATGCCTATATTTTCGCGCCCAACCTGCATTCTATGGGCTTGATGACGACCCGAGATTTCGAGAATTTTTTCTCTATGTTTAACTTGATAGGTTCTTTTGTGGAGCCGCCAGATTTGTTAATTTATTTGAGAGCATCCGTGCCTACTTTAGTTCGTCAAATTCAGTCTCGTGGTAGAGATTATGAAGAGTCTATTCGATTAGATTACTTGAAAAGTTTGAATGAGAGATATGAGTCTTGGATTACTTCATATTCTAGAGGTAAGCTTTTAATTATTGATGTAGATGATAATAATTTCAAAGAGGATAAAGAAGATTTAGGGTTGATTATCCATAAAATAGATACCGAATTACACGGCTTGTTCTAGCTGCTGTTCAGTGTCTAATCAAATGTGTTAATACCCGTTTTTTTGTTTCTTGTTAACCGATACCCCTTTTGCGGTTGGGCAACTCTTTTGGCCTAATCGAAAGAGCATGATTCGGGCACCTACAATAAAGGTTTGATAGGATTGATTGAAGTAATCTAATTGCGAAAGAGTAGACTGACTTGGCGTGATGTTAAATATGGGTACTTCTATATAGGGGATCAAAGCCTTGTTATTATCTATCATGAATCCTAAGGCCAGTTTGTAATGTATTTGAACCACGAACGCATCCGGTTCTTGTATGGTATTAGCCCCTTCTCCGCTTAAATTCCTGGCGAAACGATAGTCTGCATTCACTCCTAAGGTGTTTTGAATAAACGTATAATCGCTAAGGCTAACAATGTTATTGAGGTTGAAGTTTGCCGTGAGATAATGCGCTAAATTATTTTGTTTGGAGCGTATCGTTTCATTGTTTGAAATTACGGTAGCTTTCTGCGACTCAGAATTCCAAAGCATTTTATAGCCTAAGTTATAATCAATATACTTGACTAGTTTATGCCCTTTTTTTAGACTTTGATATCTTCCTACAGTTAGCTTGACTCCTGGGCGAATAGGACCCGAAAAACGAAATGAAGAGTCTCCTAAAAAGAAGTTGTTTGATTCTTCTTGAAATGCTGTAGTAGTAGTTAGTGCCGCGTCATAGAGCCATCCACTGGGTCTGAAATCAAACGGATTTGGAAACGCTTCGTAACTGTTTCCTTGTTTCTTTTGAATCTTGTAGGCTTTTTGTCCATTTGCCCCAATGGCAAACAGACAAAAAACGACAAGTATATACAGGTGTTTGTTCAAATTTTATAGGGCTTTTAAAATAGCGTCTTCCACTTCTTGAGAATCCCATATGTTCTCAATATTTGGCATTTTCAAAATCTCTTTCATTAGGGCGTCCTGACGTTTGCCTACCTCTAACGCTTCCGAATATGGAATGTTGCTGAAGGTGACTTGAGAATACAAAGGCATCCATTTATCGGGATGTTTGTCTGAAAATTTAGCTTCAATTTTTTTCTGCAATAGGAACATTGGGTCGCCTACAAAGTCACGCATTACATGGTAATTATGAATAGATAAATCTTGAACGGCATCTCCATTAGGTTTACGAGAAATCTGATATTCTGAAAATATAGTTTTCCAATCTCTACCATGTTTTTCCATTAGTTCCCACATGATACTGCAATCCTCGAATCCGGAGTTCATTCCTTGTCCATAATACGGAACGGTTGCATGAGCAGAATCACCCATTAAGGCAACTTTCCCTACGGTCCATGGGTAGCAGCGCACAATAGCTAAAGAAGATAAAGGATGATCTTCCCAAGCATCGGCAATGTTCGGCATCATTTCATAAAAATCTGGAAAAGTAGTTTTAAAGAAATGGTCTACAGCGGCCTTATCCGTTAGTCGGTCAAATGCGTTTTCATCATTTTCATGCGGCATGAATAAGGTACAGGTAAATGATCCGTCCTCATTGGGTAGTGCAATTAACATGAATCTACCGCGAGGCCAAATGTGAAGTGCATTTTTTTCTATCGGGTAAGAGCCGTCTTCATTTGCGGGTAACAAAATCTCCCGATACCCGTCTTCCACATAATTTTGTGAGAAATTAAAACGATCTAATTTCTGTAATGAATTGTAACGCACCGCTGAAAATGCTCCGTCACAGGCAAATATTAAATCGGCATGATCGGTGGTTTCTTCTCCAGTTTTGGTATTTTTTAAATGAATGGTTCCAGTTTCAACATCTACTTTGTTACATTGCATCTCGTAGTGAATGGTTGTATTTCCGTGTTGTTCGGCTAGATCCATCATTTTCGCATTGACTCCGCCTCTAGAGATCGAGTATATCGCTTGACCTTCTTTTCCATAAGGTTGGTAAGTCAGGTTGCTATTCACATCGTGCATAACTCTACCCGTCATAGGAATAGCTATTTCTCTAATATCATCCCCAATCCCTACAGTGTCTAACGCTTTCCAACCGCGAGTAGATAGCGCTAAATTGATTGATTTACCTGCGGTGATATCTGCTAGCCTAATGTCTGGCCTACGTTCATAAATAGTGACATCGTATCCTGCTTTAGACATATAAACGGCCCATAAAGAACCGACTAAACCAGCACCAACAATAACAACTTTTTCCATTTTTAATATTTTAATATATGTACTAGGATTTTAGTTATCCTCTAACTTTCTTTTAAATAGACGGCCACCTTTCGGTGGTTTTATCGATTTTTTTATTCCTACTCGCATGATGACTATTCCTACTAAAAGAGCCCCAAACACCCAAAAAAGGTGTTTGAATTCTGCCGCGGCTGATGGTAATAACTCTTCCATGTTACACGGAGATTCCTTTTTTTAGGATTTCACCAAAACGATATACATCTTCAAAATTATTGTACATCGGAACAGGGGCGACTCTAATAACGTTTGGCTCTCTCCAGTCGGCAATAACACCTTTTTTAGTCATGAAGTCAAATAGTTCTTTCCCGCTACCATGAACTAATATAGAGAGTTGCGCGCCTCTTTCTTCAGGGGCATCAGGAGTGATGATTTCAAAAGAGGCGTTGGAACTGGCATTGGATACTTGGTGGATGACAAACTCCAAATAGGCAGTAAGTTTTAAGCTTTTAGCGCGTAACCGGTCTATTCCTGCATCCATGAAAATATCAAGAGATGCCTTATGAACGGCCATGGCTAATACCGGAGCGTTACTTAATTGCCATGATTCAGCAGTGAGCATTGGTTCAAATTCGGGTTCCATCAAAAACCTACGTTCTTTGTCGTGTCCCCACCAGCCTGCAAATCGGTTTAGCTTAGGATTTGTCACATGTTTTTCGTGAACAAAGATACCCGACACACTTCCAGGTCCGGAGTTCATGTACTTGTAGGAACACCATGCGGCAAAATCAACCTCCCAGTTGTGCAGTTCTAAAGGAACGTTTCCGGCAGCATGGGCTAAATCCCACCCTACAATTGCTCCAGCGTTATGACCAGCTTTTGTAATCGTGGAGATGTCAAAAAATTGTCCGGTATAATAATTAACCCCACCAATCATAACTAACGCTAACGTTTCTTTGTGTTCGTTAATGGCCGCAAGAACATCTTCTGTTCTTAAATTATGCTCGCCTTCTCGAGGAAATAATTGAATAATAGCATCAGATGGCTCATAGCCATGATGCTTTACTTGGCTTTGCAGTGCGTATTGATCAGAAGGAAATGCTTTTCCTTCGCATATTATCTTATAACGTTTGTTATTTGGTGTGTAAAAAGAAACCATTAACAAGTGTAGGTTAGTGGTGAGTCCGTTCATAGCTGCCACCTCGATAGGTTTAGCGCCCATTAATTTAGCAAGTGGTTTGGCAAACATTTCATGATAACTTACCCAAGGGTTTTTTGCTTCAAAATGCCCGTCCACTCCATATTTAGCCCAATCATTGACTTCTTGCTGCAAAGCGGCCAGAGCTGATTTAGGAGCTAGGCCTAGTGAGTTTCCAGTAAAATATACTGTTTCACGACTGTCATGTTGCGGGAAGTGAAAAAGATTTCGAAAGGATGCTAATTCATCCTGTTGATCTTGAGACTTAGCAAAGTCTACTGAAAATTCCATATGATCCATTCAAAAGTGTTTGAGCTCCAAATATAATGATTTGGTCTAAGGCTGCCTTCATCAAATCTGTTTGGATTATAGTTTTTTGTAATCGGGTTATGTCGAAAAACTGACATGAATATTTCAAAATAAATTTACTTTTGTAGCGTGGAAGGATTTGATTGCTTGCAACCACATTTGTCAAAAAAATGCTAAAATGTAAGCCATGTTTTATTCGGGCTCCACTTAACAAATAATTATATACACTATATATGTCATATTTATTCACGTCAGAATCCGTCTCAGAAGGACATCCAGATAAAGTAGCTGATCAAATATCAGATGCGCTAATTGATAATTTCATGGCTTTTGATCCGGAATCAAAAGTGGCTTGCGAAACACTGGTAACAACAGGCCAGGTTATTTTGGCTGGTGAAGTGAAGTCGAATACCTATTTAGATGTTCAGAAAATTGCGCGTCAAACAATAAATAAAATAGGGTATACTAAAGGAGAGTATCAGTTTGATGGAAATTCTTGTGGGGTGTTGTCTGCAATTCATGAGCAATCAGAAGACATTAATAGAGGGGTAGATAGAGCGTCTAAGGAGCAACAAGGTGCGGGTGATCAAGGAATGATGTTTGGGTATGCCACAAATGAAACTGAAAACTATATGCCTTTGGCGCTTGATTTGTCACATCGTTTATTAATTGAATTAGCGGAGCTGCGAAGAGAGGGTGTTGAAATACCTTATTTAAGACCGGATGCTAAAAGTCAGGTAACTATTCAATATTCAGATAAAAATAAACCGGAGCGTATCGAAGCGATTGTCGTTTCAACACAGCACGATGATTTTGATGCGGATGACGAGAAAATGCTAGCCAGAATTAAAACGGATATTATTCATATTTTAATTCCAAGAGTATTGTCAAAACTAACGCCAGAGATCAGTGCGTTGTTTGGCGATGATATTAAATATCATATAAACCCTACAGGGAAGTTTGTTATTGGAGGTCCTCATGGCGATACCGGTTTAACCGGCAGGAAAATCATAGTAGATACTTACGGTGGTAAAGGAGCTCATGGTGGAGGTGCTTTTAGTGGAAAAGATCCAAGTAAGGTAGATAGGTCAGCAGCTTATGCTACCCGACATATTGCGAAAAACTTAGTGGCAGCAGGTTTGGCAGATGAGTTGTTAGTACAAGTGTCCTATGCTATTGGTGTGGTAGAGCCAATGGGTATATTTGTAGATACTTATGGAACGGCAAAAGTAGATTTGACAGATGGTGAAATAGCAGAAAAAATCACTACCATTTTTGATATGCGTCCTATGGCTATTGAAGAAAGATTGAAATTACGAAATCCCATTTATTTGGAAACGGCTGCTTATGGTCATATGGGAAGAAAGCATGAGAAAGTGACTAAAACGTTTGAAAGACCAGACGGTTCAACAATAGAAAAAGAAGTAGAGCTTTTTACGTGGGAGAAGTTAGATAAGCTTGAGGAAGTGAAGGCTGTTTATGGATTATAAATAAAACACTATTATATTTAAATGTAAGCTCGGTTTTTCCGGGCTTTTTTTTTAGGTAATTTTTAGGTTACATGCATAATAAATAGATTGATTTCATTCGTGTGTAACTAAAAGAAAAGTTAAAATAAATTTTAGGAGCTTGTTTTTTTAGATTAAATTGCCGACCGTAAAAAGCGGGTTTGATAGGGGTATGCGCTCTATTACAGTGGTTTATCTAAGGTAATGGAGAGTTGGATTGGCGTTGAAATAGTGATTTCATGTCTTTTTTTGTTGCCTCACGGTAGTGTCTGTCCTGAAATGTTTCCCGTTAGTTTATGAAAAAAAACTAGTTAAGTGAATGCAACTAGGATTAAATTATGTTTTAAAATGATAAAAAGAAGTTAAAAAAAAAGGAAAGGGGGAAAAGAGAAAAATAGTCACAATGTGATTTTGGGTTTACTATTTCCATAAAGCGGAAAAGCACGATTTGGTTGCTAACTATCTATAATAAATAAAAGAATAATTAATTAATAATTTGTATGAAAAGAATTAAACTTTTTCTGGCCCTCTTAGGGTTTATTACAATTGGTCAGCTTGCGTTTGCGCAGCCTGGTTCAACGTTTACTGACCCGTTTGTGGTCACGACTCTACCTCTGTTGGAAAATGGAGGAACTACCTGTGGTTTTGGTAATAATTACACCACAGTTGATATCGCTTGTACTGGAAACTTTATGAGTGGTGAAGAGAAAATTTATAGCTTCACCCCACCTACCAATATGTCTAATATTGAAGTTTCTCTAAAGAATATTTCAGATAATTTTTCTGGTTTATTTATTTCAGATGATTCTACCAATGCAGGAACATGTATTGGCAGTTCTTACAATACTGGTTCTGCAGATAGAACCATTGGCGGATTATCTTTAATTGCTGGAACTACGTATTACGTAATTGTTTCTACTTGGGCTAATCCAAATTGTGTGTCATATGATTTAACTATTTTAGATCAAACATGTCCCGCACCAGATTCTCTTTATGTAGCAAATTTAAATGCGACAAATGTAGATTTTGGTTGGACAGAAACAGGTGTTGCTACGGAGTGGCTTGTGGAATACGGAGCTTCAGGGTTTCTTCCTGGTTCAGGTACAGCTGCTACAACAACGGCAAACCCATTAAATGTAACTGGATTAACTCCAACAACTATTTACGATTTTTACGTAAAAGTAATTTGTGGGGTAGGAGATTCATCTTACCTAGTAGGTCCTTTTACATTTACTACTCCATGTTCACCAACGCTTGTACCTAGTACAGAATCATTTGATATTGCTGCGGTTCCTGGATGTTGGAGTCAGACGGCTATTCAAGGTGGCCCTTGGGTTTTTAATGGTACTCCAGGTTATGGCGCTTCAGGTGCTCAAGACCATACAGGTAACGGTGGTTCATTCATTTGGATGGATTTTTCTGGTTTCGATGAAAGTGTTTCATTAGTGACTTCTGATTACGATGTATCTTCTTTAACGACTCCTTTTTTAGAGTTTTTCTTTTACACGAATAACACTTTTGATGCAGCAATCAACGACCTTATGGTAGAGTCTTGGGATGGTGCTTCTTGGGTGTTAGTTGATTCTATTCATCAAAATCTTGGTGGTTGGACTAAATTTGGATACAACGTATCTGCCAATACTTTCAATACGAATTTGGTGCGATTGAGGTTTAGAGCGGAACGTACTCTTACTGGTGGTAACTCTTTCTACCAAGATTTTTTATTGGATGATATTACGGTAAAAGAAATTCCAAGTTGTCCAGACCCATCTACATTGACTGCTTATGCAGTTGGTTTGTCTGCCGATTTATCTTGGGTAGAACAAGGTTCTGCTACAGAATGGAGAGTTCAGTACGGTGCCCCTGGTTTTGTTTTAGGTAGTGGTATTGATTCTTTATTAACAACAACTAATCCTGTGAATATATCCGGTTTAGCCGTTACCACTAATTATGAATACTATGTAAGATCTGCGTGTAGCGCAGGTGATTCTTCTTTATGGGTTGGACCATTATCGTTTACAACCACTGATTTGTGTCCTGCGCCTGTTGCTTTAAATGCACCAACTGTAGGTAACACAGCTACTTTAAGTTGGACAGAATACGGTTCTGCTACTTTATGGGAATATCAATATGGTTTGGCTGGTTTTGGTTTAGGTAACGGAACGGGTGATACCACTTCTGTTGACTCTGTAAACTTAACAGCATTAAATTATAGTTCAACTTATCAGTTTTACGTAAGAGCTATTTGTGGTCCTGGTGATACTTCTGTATGGACATCAGCAGCTACTTTTATTACTCCTTGTGCGGTTAATATACCGTATTACTCGGAGTCATTTAACAGTTTTGTTCCAAATTGTTGGGATGAAGCTGTAGGTGGAACTCCTACTACTGGTCCAGTAACATTTGGTTCCGGAGGTTGGAGAGCAAGTAATGTGATGGGTAACACCGTAGCACTTAATTTATATTTCAACTTTTGGAATGAATGGGTACTATCACCTTTCTTTGATTTATCTGCAGGTGGATATGAAATATCCATTGATGTGGCCGTAACCAACTGGTTAAATGCGACACCAGATGCAATGGGTTCTGATGATTCTGTCAGAGTTTTATATACTGAGGATGGTATTACATGGAACACAATTGTTAACTTTACTGTTAATGATAGTTTGTCTAATACACTAACTAGCTTTGCTTACCCATTAACTTCTGTAGGTAGCAATGTTCAGTTTGCTATTCTTGGAACGGATGGACCAATAAACGATCCGTTTGATTATGATTTCCATTTTGATAATTTCGTTGTTCAAGTCCCGCCAACTTGTCCTGTCCCATCTATGTTAGCAATGTCTAATATTACGGGTACTTCGGCTGATTTTAGTTGGGTAGAAAATGGTGTGGCTACTTCATGGGAAGTACAATATGATACTGCTGGTTTTACTACAGGTACGGGTAATATTGTTTCAACGTCAACTAATCCTTACGCAGTATCAGGTTTAACTCCTTCTACGTCATACGAAATGTATGTAAGATCGATTTGTGGCCCTGGAGATACTTCAGTTTGGAATGGTCCAGTTTCTTTCAATACAGCTTTCAATTCACCTGTAGGGGTGACTTGTACAACTGGAGGAGCAGGTTATATTTTCAGTGATGATATGGAATCTAACTCGGGTTGGACTGGTGATATCAGTACTTCTGCAGGTGATTGGGATTTCCCAACAGCTTTCCCTGGTGGAAACTCAGGAGGCACAGGTCCTTCAGGACCAGCAAGTGGAACGACATATGCTGAATTTGAAGCTTCAGGTGCTGGGGCATCAATAGCCACAATGGTTACTCCAATGATCGATTTGACGGCTATCACTTCAGGTGTAGAGCTTTCATTTTATATGCACGCATATGGTCAATCAATGGGTTCTTTAGATGTTGGTGTAGGTACTAGTGCAACGGGACCGTTTACTAACTTATTCAGTCATACTGGTCAGTTTCAAACCGCTGCAACAGACCCATGGTCGCTAGTTGGGGTGAATTTAGATGTATATGCGGGTCAGCAAATTTATGTTGCTTTTACCAACACTAATACAAGTACTTCTTTCTATGGCGATAGAGCTATTGATTTAGTGCGTGTCATGGCATGTTTAAGTTGTCCTGCTCCAGATTCATTGAATATTGCGAATTTAACGAGTACTTCAGTAGACCTTTCTTGGTTGGAAACTGGAACAGCTACTTCTTGGGAAGTAGAGTTATCTACTACTATTGGTGGTGGTATTGGATCAGCTGGTGCTGCGAGAGTTTCAACAACAACGAATCCTCACGTGTTAACGTCATTATTAGCTTCAACTAACTACGAATATTATGTTCGTTCTGTTTGTGGGGCTGGTGATACTTCAACTTGGTCTGGACCGTTTGTTTTTGCAACTCCTTTTAACCTACCAGGTAACATTACGTGTACTACTGGTGGTGCAGGGATAATATTCTCGGATGATATGGAGTCTAACTCGGGTTGGACTGGCGATATCAGTACTTCTGCAGGTGATTGGGATTTCCCAACAGCTTTCCCTGGTGGAAATTCATTTAACACAGGTCCTTCAGGACCAGCAAGTGGAACTACATATGCTGAGTTTGAAGCTTCAGGTGCAGGTGCAAGCGCAGTAGCTACGATGGTTACTCCAATGATTGATTTAGCATCAGTTAATGTGAGTGCTGAATTATCTTTCTACATGCATGCTTATGGTCAAACCATGGGTAACCTAGAAGTGGGTGTGGGTACCAGTGCTACTGGACCATTTACTCCAGTGTTTACTCATATAGGTGAGTATCAAACAGCAGCAACAGACCCTTGGGCTCATGTTGGTATTGATATTAGTGCTTATGTAGGTCAACAAATCTATGTTTCCTTTAAAAATTCAAATTTAAGCACTAGCTTTTATGGGGATAGAGCCATTGATTTAGTAGAAGTAAGAGGATGTGTAACTTGTCCAGCTCCAGATTCATTGGAGATAACAAATCTTGCAGCAAACTCTTTAGATTTTGGTTGGTATGAAAATGGATCAGCGACTACATGGGAAATTGAGTACGATGATAGTGTTGGTTTTGTATTAGGTTCTGGAACAGGAACTAGAGTTTCAACTACCAATAATCCACATTCATTAACCGGTTTGGTGTCTAATTCAGGTTATGATTTCTACGTTAGATCTATATGTGGTTCAGGTGATACTTCATCTTGGACAGGTCCGTTTAGTGTTACAACTCCTTGTGATATAATAACAACCTTTCCATTTACCGAAGGATTTGATCCAACTTCACCAAGTATTGGGTGTTGGAGAAATGATTACGTTGTAGGAAATGCAAACTGGCAGTTAGCTTCTGGAGCTCTTGGTGGTAATATTACCACTCCATACTTTGGGTCTTTCAACTTAGTTTTTGTATCTCTGTTTGGAGCGAATGATCCAATTACTAATGTAATCTCTCCAACGTTTGACTTAACGTCTCTTGTTGCTCCTAGATTACATTTTTATTACGGACAAGAGGAATGGTTTGGTGACCAAAACTATACACGTTTATTGTATAGAATTGGTTCTAGTGATCCATGGGTTGAAATCTGGTCTGATTCTACAAGTGTAGATGATTGGACTAAAGTAACGGTAACGTTACCGAATCCTTCAGCAACATATCAAGTTGCATTTCAAGGAATTAACAACCAGGGTAGACGTAATGTTATTGATGAGATGACAGTAGAAGATACTCCTGCAAACGACCTAATGGTTATTTCTGTAGGTACAGCATCTGATGCTTGTGGTATTGGAATGGACAGCATTAAAGCCGTTATTGTAAATAATGGTTCTTCTGATCAAACTGGTTTTTCAGTTGGATATACACTTGATGGAACGGCTATTACTCCTGAAGTTATTTCAGGTACTTTATTAGCCTTTGATACGCTTGTTTATTCATTCAGTACTCTAGCAAATTTCGCTACTCCAGGTACGTTAGATATTGAAGCATACACTATTTTATCAGGAGATTTCGATTTATCTAATGATACTATTATGGATGAAGTAAGTAAAACGTATTTAATTACTACGTATCCTTATTTGGAAACATTTGCAGTAGGTCAAGAAGGTTGGGAAATTGAAAATGGACCGGTTGGAAACTGGGCATTTGGAACACCTAACAATACGACTATTGTTGGAGCTGCTTCAGATACCAATTGTTTTGTGACTGGTTTAGTTTCTGGTACAAATGCCAATGACTTATCTTTTGTGAACTCTCCTTGTTTTGATTTCACGAGTTTAACAGACCCGCATATTCAAATGAGCGTTTGGTGGCAAGCACAAACTAGTTGGGATGGTGCAACTTTAGAATTCTCTGTAGATAACGGAGATGAATGGGATGTATTAGGTGAAGTTGGTGCTGGTGAAAACTGGTACAACGCCACTAATTTAATTTCTGGTTTATCACAAGCATGGTCTGGTACAGGTACCAGCGGATCTGAAGGATGGGTAACTGCTACATTGCGTACTCCAAATTTAGCTGGTCAGCCAAATGTGAAATTTAGAGTAGCATTCGAATCTTCTTTCATTGCTGGAAGTGATGGTTTTGCTTTTGATGATTTCGCTGTATTTAATAGCGCTAGTTTAGGTTCGGATACTGTTCTTTGTACTTCTGATACATTGACTTTAAACCCGGGTACTTATACAGGTTACTTATGGGATGATGCATCTATTACGCCAATTCAATATTTGGATGCGGCTGTGTTACCAGAAGGAATAGATACCATTAATGTTATTGTTTCAGGCCCAGGTGGGTTTAAAATGTACGATACGGTAGTTGTTACGGTAGAAAAACCAGTTATTACATTAGGTAATGATACGGTTGTGTGTTTTGGTGAAGTTGTCAATTTAGATGCAGATTCAGGTTTTGCTTCTTACATCTGGAGTGACGGTTCAGCTATGCAAACATTAGTTACTGACGGTTCAACCGCTGGAACTTTTGAGTATTCTGTACTTGGTTTAACAGCAAACAATTGTCCAGCAGTGGATACGATTGATATCAGTGTGAATACCGAAGTATTAGTTGATTTAGGTGTAGATACTATATTTACAGATTCAGCTACTCAAGGTACTTCGTATACATTAGATGCAGGCCCAGGTTTTGCATCGTACTTATGGAGTGATGGTTCAACTTTACAGACATACTTTATTGATGGAGCTGCAATTGATGGTACGATTACCGTTGTTGTGACCAATTCAAGTGGTTGTTTAGGATCAGATACAGTAATAGTTGACTTTAAATTAGGTGTGAACTCACTTGAGGTTAGTCAAATTTCAATGTATCCAAATCCAACAACAGACCAGATTACTATTGAGGTATCTAATTTTGCAGCTCTTGGAGAGGTAAACGTAAATATTCTTGATATCACTGGTAAAGTTGTCATGACCGAAACATTACAAGGTAACAGTGCTATATTTAATGAAACTTATGATGTTTCAAGATTAGCTACTGGAACTTATTTTGTACAATTTGAAGCTAATGGTGAGGTTGTAACTCGCCAGTTTGTTATCAAATAGTAGATAAGTAATCTTCTTAAAAAGGGTCGTTACCGAAAGGTAACGACCCTTTTTTTATGCGCTATTTTTCAGGAGCTGTGTGCTAAATTATTGGATTATTAAAAAAGAAAACATACTTTCACAAGCTGCGTTTAAAACTAAACGGGAGTCTTTATCCGATGATAAATGTAGAAATATGAAATAAGAGGTATTGAATTTGTTCCGATGTTGGAAACGAGATTACCTTCAATATCTATTGTTTATGTTTTTTTAAGATGAAAAAAAAGAGAATTTTAATGGTGTTTGACATCAATTACTATTTTATTAACTTGAAAATACCATCTAGATATGGTTGCTGTTGTATTTGAAATGCTTTTTTATTAATTCTATCACATGAAAAAAACAAAACTAATTGTAGTCCTTTTAGGCTCTATTGCACTTAGTCAGTTTGCGTTGGCCCAAATTGGATCAACATTTACAAACCCGGTAATTGTGACAAGTCTTCCATTATTAGAGACAGGTGCTACTACGTGTGGTTTCGGAAACGAGTATACCACCGTTGATATTGCTTGTGCGGGTAATTTTATGAGTGGAGAGGATAAGATTTATAGGTATACTCCCACTGTAAATATGTCTAATATGCAGGTGTCTATGACTAACATCTCAGATAATTTTTCCGGGTTATTCATTACAGACGACTCTACCGCTATGGGCTCTTGCCTTGGAAGTTCTTATAATACTGGTTCAGGTGATAGGGTTGTTTCTAACTTGTCATTTACCGCAGGTATGGCGTATTACTTTATAGTTTCTACCTGGGCTAACCCAAATTGTGTTTCGTTTGATTTTCAAGTATTGGATCAAACGTGTCCTGCTGTTGATTCTTTAGCTTTGATGAATATTACGTCAGCTAATGTGACTATTGATTGGGTAGAAACTGGAAGTGCCACTTCTTGGATTGTAGAGTATGGTCCTGCTGGTTTTTTACTAGGTAACGGTTCACCTGTAACGGTTACAGCTACTCCGTATACCATTAATG
Organism: Salibacteraceae bacterium; assembly: GCA_047610145.1. Classification (GTDB taxonomy): domain Bacteria; phylum Bacteroidota; class Bacteroidia; order Flavobacteriales_G; family Salibacteraceae; genus CAJXZP01. The sequence goes on from JBLFZF010000007.1 coordinate 30,084, forward strand.
GTTTATCTCCAAATACTAATTATGATGTTTATGTAAAAACAATATGTGGGGCTGCGGTGACTTCATATTCGGTAGGTCTTATTGGGTTGACTACTTTATGTGTAAGTGGCACTATGCCGTACCTTCAAGATTTTTCGTCTTGGCCAGATCCGTGTTGGGATCTAACAGGCGGTACTCGGAATTGGTTAGTATCAGGTGCGTTTATGCGGGCTAACTTTTGGGGTTGGCCCAATGGTTCTGCATTTATGGCTTCTAAAGGAATCTCGGTAGTTAATAATGCGCAACTAAATTTTAAATGGTCTCACTTATATTCTACATCTTACCCAGGTGATTCAATGGAGGTTCAGGTAAAAGTTTTACCCAGTGGTAATTGGACTACTATTTGGGTGAAAGGTGGGGCTGATCTTGAATCGAATGACGGGGCGGGTAATACCTCTCCTGGTTCGTTTGTTAGAGAAACGGTGTATTTAGATCCAGTTCTATATACAGGTAATGAGGTGTCTGTTCGGTTTATTGGAACTTCTGGGTTTGGGCCAAACCTTTACTTAGATAGCATAGCGATAAAAACAGCGCCAACTTGTTTGCCTCCTATCAATTTAACGTCTAGTTCTGTAGGTTCTTCAGCTATTATTTCTTGGAATGAATTAGGTTTTGCCACTCAATGGGAGTATGAATATGATGGTACCGGTTTTACTTTAGGTACCGGTAATTCAAATGTGATTTTAAATGATAGTTTTAACATAACGGGATTAACTCCAATTAGCGATTATCAATTTTATGTAAGATCTGTGTGTGGCTCGAATGACAGCTCTGCTTGGTCTGGTCCATTTTCATTTTCTACTACGGCTATATGTCCCGCGCCAATTTCTTTAACCACTTCGGTTTCTGGAAACACCGCTCAATTAAATTGGGCTGAATTTGGAAGCGCCACATTATGGCAATATGAGTACGGAGCATCTGGTTTTACAATTGGTACGGGAACGGGTGATACTACGTCTATTGACTCTGCCTCTTTATCAGGATTGAGCTATAGTGCAAACTATTCGTTTTATGTAAAAGCGATTTGTGGAGCGGGCGATACTTCAGCTTGGTCGGCCCCTTTTGACTTTTTTACTCCCTGTGCGATTAATGTACCTTATTATTCCGAGAATTTCTCCTCTTTCGTTCCTTTGTGTTGGGAGGAAGCGGGTGACGGAACTCAAGTAACAGGACCTACTCAAATTGGTTTTGGAAATTGGAGATCGAGTGCCGCATTGGGCGCTTCAGTCGCAATAAATATGTACACAGTTGGTTCTAATGAGTGGGTGTTATCTCCATTTTTTGATCTTTCTGCGGGACCTTATGAATTGGCAATGGATGTGGCTGTGACCAACTGGCTGAACGCTTCTCCAGATGCAATGGGATCTGATGATTCTGTTAAAGTGTTATATACCGAGGATGGGGTAGTTTGGAATTCAATTGGAGCATTTACGCAAGTAGATGGTCTCACAAATACGTTATCTTCTTATGTGTTCCCTTTAACTAGTATAGGTTCGAATGTTCAATTCGCCATTTTAGCATCGGATGGGTCGATAAATGATCTGGAGGATTATGACTTTCACTTGGATAATTTTGTGGTTCAATCACCTCCCACGTGTACCGCTCCAATTAGTTTTGCTTCTTCTTCGATCACGTCTACTTCAATTACCGTGGATTGGACGGAATTGGGAATAGCCACTTCTTGGCAGGTAGAATATGGAGTTACGGGGTATACTCTAGGCACGGGGATAAGTAGTGGCGGTGTTACTACAAAACCACACACGATTCCGAGTTTAAACGCCAATACCGAATATGAGGTGTACGTAAGATCGGTTTGTGGTTCGAGTGATTCTTCTAATTGGGTCGGTCCAATTACTGTGTTTACAGGTTATTGCGCTCCTGCTCCAATAAATGTGGATGGAAATGGAATTACAAATGTGTCTATGGATACATTAAATAATACTACGGGTGCAGAGCCTGGTAATTATGGAAATTATTCTTCTATGATTGCAGTGGCAGAACAAGCATCTTCATTAAGCATTAATTTAACCTTGCAAACAGGCTATACCTATAATTTATGGGCGTGGATAGATTGGAACGATGATCTGGATTTTGATGATGTGGGGGAGGCTAATTACCTAGGGGAATCGGTATCCACTAATCCAACCACGTTTATCGGTCAAGTATTTATTCCTTATTCAATTGCTATCGGAAATCACAGAATTAGAATTGGTGGGTCTGATGCAGGTCTTGGGTTAGTAGCACCCTCATTCCCATGTTATGCAGGTTCTTGGGCTAGCTTTGAGGATTATACTCTTGAAATTGTAGCACCAACTGGATGTATTGCTACAGATTCTTTGTCTGTGATTAATCTATTACCAACCTCAGTAGATTTAAGTTGGGTAGATTACAATGCATCGACTACTTGGGAAATCGAATATGACGACAGTTTAGGTTTTGTTTTAGGTTCGTCTACTGGAACTAGATTATCCACATCCACTAATCCTCATAGTTTAGTAGGTTTAAACTCCAATAGTGATTATGAGTATTATGTTAGAGCTATCTGTGCTGCTGGTGACTCGGCCTCCTGGGTGGGCCCATTTTCTTTTAGAACACCTTGTTTAGTGATTTCAACCTTTCCGTTCTTGGAAGGTTTTGAACCAACGTCCCCGACAATTGGATGCTGGAAAAATGAATATGTAACAGGTGCTGAAAATTGGGATATTGCTTCCGGTGCCCTAGGTGGCTCAATTACCGCTCCTTTTACGGGGTCATTTAATTTGGTTTTTGTTTCTCAATTCGGAACGAATGAGCCCATTACAAATGCAATTTCTCCAACTTTTGATGTGACTTCTTTAATCGCTCCTAGAATTAGCTTTTATTATGCTCAGGAAGAAATAGTTGGAAGTCAAAATTATACACGCGTAATATATCGGGCAAACTCAACAGATTCATGGACTGAAATTTGGGGAGATTCTAGCAATGTGGATGTGTGGTCGAAGGTGATAGTCAACCTTCCCAACCCATCCGTATCTTACCAAATTGCGTTTCAAGGTATTAATAATGGAGGAGGACGTAATGTTATAGATGAGTTTACGGTGGAGGAAACGCCAGGAAACGATTTAATGGTAGTCGATGTAAGGTCGGCATCTAGTGAATGTGGGTTAGGAATAGATAGTATTATGGCGGTTATTGTAAATAATGGCTCTGCTTCTCAAACAGGTTTTTCAATTGGGTTTACTTTGGATGGCGTAGCCATAATGCCAGAATTATTTTCGGGAACAATAGCCGCTTTCGATACCGTAACTTACTCGTTTAATAATGTGCCAAATTTTAGTAGTCCTGGTATACTAGATATTGAAGCTTATACCATTTTAAGTGGCGATGTGGATTTAACTAATGATACCAGTATGGATGAAATCAGTAAAACTTACTTGATTGATTCATATCCGTACATAGAAACTTTTGCCGTTGGTGAAGAAGGTTGGGAAATAGAAAACAATGCCGCAGGTTCATGGGCATTTGGGGAACCTAATAAGTCTGTAATAATTGGTGCTGCATCTGGTACCAATTGTTTTGTTACGAGTCTGACAGGTACGTACCAAACTAATGATATTTCGTATGTGAATTCGCCATGTTTTGACTTCACTACCTTAAATGATCCAAAAATTCAAATGAGCTCTTGGTGGGAGTCTTTCGGTGGCTGGGAGGGAGCCTCTGTCGAGTATTCCTTAAATAGCGGTGATAGCTGGAGTACTTTGGGGGATGTAGGTGAGGGAGAGAACTGGTATAATTCGAGTAATATCTTCGCGAATGGGAACTCTGCTTGGTCAGGTACCGGAATTAATAGTTCAAATGGGTGGGTGTCAACAACTATTCCAGCACCATTTTTAGCGGGAGAACCAAGTGTTAAATTTAGGGTTGTTTTTGCTTCTTCTTTCTTTGGTGGTTTTGACGGTTTTGCCTTTGATGACTTTGCGGTGTTTAATGGTTCATCATTAGGAAACGATACAATATTATGTTCCGCAGAAACGGTGACATTAAATCCGGGGGGGTATTCTGGTTATTTATGGAGTGACTCATCTAGTGTGCCCTTAAAATTTTTAGATGCTGCAACGATGTCTATCGGTACGGATACTGTTTCTGTTATTGTTTCAGGTCCCGGAGGGTTTAAAATGTACGATACAGTAGTTGTGACAGTTGAAAAACCGATTATTGACCTTGGTAACGATACCCTAGTTTGTTTTGGGAAAACCGTAACTTTAAATGCAGGTACAGGTTTTAGTTCTTTCATTTGGAGTAATTCCTCTGCTATGCAAACAGTAGTAACGAATGGTACCATAGCAGGAACTGTTGAATATTCTGTACTTGGTTTAACAGCTAACGATTGCCCGGCAACAGATTCAATCAATGTAAGTGTGAATACGGAAGTTTTGGTTGATTTAGGTGTAGATACGGTATTTACTGATTCTGTAACTCAAGGTGTTTCGTATACCTTAGATGCAGGATCAGGTTTTTTATCGTATGTGTGGAGTGATAGCTCTACGGCACAGACGTATTTTATTGATGAGAATGCGATCGATGGAATTATCACTGTAGTGGTTACTAACTCAAGTGGTTGCGAGGGGTCAGATACTGTAGTAGTGGATTTTAAGTTAGGTGTTAACTCCGAGGAGGTTAGTCAAATTAGGATGTATCCTAATCCTGCGACTGAAATGATCACTGTTGAAGTTTCTAACTTTTCCGCTCTTGGAGAAGTGGATGTAAATATTCTTGATATTTCAGGAAAAATGGTACTGACTAAAAAATTACGAGGTAACGGGGCTGTTTTTAATGAAACCTATGATGTTTCAAATTTAGCTACGGGAACATATTTTGTGCAATTTATGGCCAAGGGTGAGCTAGTTACTCGTCAGTTTGTGATCAAATAGTAGTGTGAAAAATTCATAAAAAGAAAGTCTTTCAATTAGGGCAGGCTTTTTTTATGCCATGTTTTCTATTTGAATGGGGAGTGGGTTGACTTTTGATACGAGCACTTGGGCTAACTCACTGGTATTTAATGGGTGAAATAAAGGGTGTAAAAAAAGCCGAGCTTAACACCCGGCTTTTTTTAGTTCTATTTCTTTTTCATGCTGATGACCAATGGTATTCCAGTAAAGTCATATTTCTCTCTCAACTTATTCTCTAAAAATCTTTTGTATGGATCTTTAATGTATTGAGGTAAATTGGCGAAAAATGCAAATGCAGGAAATGGTTTTGGGAGCATCGTTACATATTTGATTTTGATAAACTTCCCTTTTAATGCTGGGGGTGGGTTCTTTTCAATTATGGGTAAAAAGAAATCGTTTAGCTCAGATGTTTTGATTTTCTGATTCTTGTTTTCGTATACCTTTAAAGTTATATCCAACGCTTTAATCAATCGTTGTTTATCTTTTACAGAAACAAAAAGCATAGGAACATCAACAAAAGGAGCAATTCGAGCACGAATGGATTCTTCATACTCTTTTAAAGTATTGGTGGTTTTATTCTCTACTAAATCCCATTTGTTAATGAGTATAACCACTCCTTTTTTGTTCTTTTGAATTAGACTAAAGATGGAAACATCTTGAACGTTAAATCCAACCGTAGCGTCAATCATTAAAATACATACATCCGATTCTTCAATCGATTTGATAGTTCTTAACGTGGAATAAAACTCTAGATCTTCATGCACCTTAGTTTTCTTTCTCAGACCCGCGGTATCTACAAAATCAAATTCAAAACCATAGGCATTAAAATGAGTGTTGATAGAATCTCTGGTGGTTCCTGCTACATCTGTTACAATGTTTCGGTCTTGACCTGTTAGCTGGTTAATAAAAGATGACTTACCTGCATTTGGTCGGCCAACTACAGCCACTCTTGGAAACTCATTGTCCTCATTGATTTCCTCTTCAGGTAATCGTTTAACGACTTCGTCTAATAAATCACCTGTACCTGAACCATTAATCGCTGAAATGGGAAATACTTCACCCATACCTAAGCCGTAAAACTCGTGCGACATCATTTCTCGCTCGCTGTTATCTGCTTTGTTACACGTTAAAATGATGTTTTTTTGATAGGGTCTTACAATAGAGGCTACTTCTTTATCTAAATCGGTAAGTCCGTCTACTACATCCACCACAAAAATGATCATGTCTGCTTCATCTAGCGCATGAGAAACTTGGTTTCTTATCTCTTTTTCAAAAACATCATCACTACCAGTTACGTATCCTCCGGTATCAATAATCGTAAATTCTTTACCATTCCAATCCGACTTACCGTAATGACGGTCTCTGGTTACTCCACTAAACTCATTCACAATGGCATCTCTCGAACCCACTAGTCTATTGAATAACGTTGATTTCCCTACGTTAGGTCTTCCTATAATTGCTACAATTGCCATTTGATTGTGTTTTTTTGGTTAATTTTCGTAACCGTATTTTTTTAATTTCTGAGCATTATCTCGCCAGTTTTTGTCCACTTTTACAAAAACCTCTAAGAAAACTTTGGTTTGGAAAAAATCTTCAAGCTCCAAACGGGCATTGGTTCCTATCAGTTTAAGTTTACTTCCGGCTTTACCTATAAGAATTCCCTTTTGCGACTCACGTTCTACAATAATTTCGGCACGCATCCGGATGATCTTTGGTTCTCTATTGAAATCAGAGACTACGACTTCGGTAGAATAAGGAACTTCCTTTTTGTACACCATTAAAATTTGTTCGCGAATCTTCTCAGAAACAATGAATCGTTCGCTTTTATCGGTGAATTGATCTTTAGGGTAGTATGCCGGTGATTCTGGAAGTAGTTCCAGTAGAAGGGCTTTTAACGACTCTATATTGAACTTTAGCAGTGCAGAAGTCGGAACAATCTTTGCTTTCGGAAATTGTTCTTGCCAAAAATCAATCTTCTGATCAAGTACTTCTTGATCTATGGTATCGATTTTATTTAAAGCCACAACAATAGGAACATCCAAACTGTTGATTTTATCCTTAATGGAGGCGTCCTTAAAATCTTTTTCACCCGCTTCAACCACGACTAAAAAAATGTCGGCATCACTTAAAGATTGATAGATGAAATTCATCATACTTTTATGCAAACGGTAGGCTGGGTCAACGATTCCAGGTAAGTCAGAAAAAATCATTTGATAATTTTCGTCATTAACCATTCCCAATATCCGGTGCCTAGTAGTTTGTGCCTTTGATGTAATGATAGATAACTTATCACCTACCAGTTGATTAGCCAATGTTGATTTACCAACGTTTGGACTTCCAATCATATTTATAAAACCTGCTTTGTGCATTTATTTAAATTAGTTTGCAAAGAAACGAATTTTAGTTATATATTTGCACTCCGAAAGGGAAACAAAAAACTTAATTCAAAGATACATCGCGGGGTGGAGCAGTCGGTAGCTCGTTGGGCTCATAACCCAAAGGTCGCAGGTTCGAGTCCTGTCCCCGCCACAACAAGCCTTCAACGAAAGTTGGAGGCTTTTTTTATGCGTAAAAAATGGGAGGTAGTTGTAGTCAGTTTATTGGTTGTTAACTCCTTAATGGACGGTGGAATTGGATTTACGGGCTAAATAAAAAATATACATCATAAAAAAAGGAGCGGCAAGGCTCCTTTTTTTATGATGTATATTCAGTTATTAATAGTTTAACAGGTCTTGGATAGCTATTAATGCTTTTTCTTTATTTGGGAGCATCGCATGCTCTAAAATGCTGTTTAAAGGAATTGCAGGTACATCTGCTGCTGCTAAAACTTTAACGGGTGCATCTAGTTGTTGGAAACACACGTCTGAAATTAAACCGGCAATACCTCTGGCAAATGTTTGTCCGTCTGGTTCTTCCGTAATGATTAAACATTTATTATGGATGCGTACTCTTTCAAAAATCAGTTCTTTGTCTATAGGTGCAATAGAACGGAGGTCTACAATTTCTACTTGATCTTTAATCTTGACAGATGCTTCGTGTGCCCAATGAACACCCATTCCGTAAGTAATGATCACTATTGAGTTTCCTATAGCTATTTTGTCTTCGCTTGCTTTTTGTGTAATTCGGCCTTTTCCAATAGGAATCACATAGTCTTCATCAGGCTCTATGGTCATGGCTCGCTGAGTACCGGGAACTTTAGACCAGTACAATCCTTTGTGTTCAAAAACCACCACGGGGTTAGGATCGTAAAAGGCCGCTTTCATAAGTCCTTTTAAATCCGCTCCATTCGATGGGTAAACGATCTTAATTCCTTTAATGTTACTAACCACTGACTCTAAAGAAGATGAGTGAAAAGGTCCGCCTGAGCCATAAGCTCCTGTGGGAACTCTAATTACTGATGCGATGGGCCATTTTCCATTCGATAAATAGTTAGATCTGCTTAATTCGGTAAACAGTTGGTTTAATCCAGGCCATATATAATCGGCAAATTGAACTTCTACTATCGGCTTGCAACCTGCAATACTCATTCCTACGGTGGAACCAATAATGAAAGCTTCTTGAATGGGGGTGTTAAATACTCTGTTATCTCCAAAAGTTTGAGCTAATGTGGCGGCCTCTCTAAATACACCACCTAGTCTCCCGCCTACGTCTTGTCCGTATAATAATGCTTCTGGATGTTTGGCAAGAATTTCACGAACCGCAAACAATGCAGAGTCAACCATCATCGTTTTCTCTTTTCCTTCTGGTTCTCTAATGCCTTTTTCTTCGGTAATAGGAGTCGGGGCAAAATCGTGGGTAAATAAATCTTCGGGAGTTGGGTCTTCTGCTTTTAGTGCTTTTTGATAATCTGCAGCGACCGTTGCAATAGATGCAGATTCAATGGTACTCAAATCTTCTTCTGAAATGCCTTGTGCCATGAGTTGCTTTTTAAATCTAGGGTAGGGATCTTTAGCAAAGGCCTCTTCTAAATCGTCTCTATACCATTCTTTACGCACGCCTGAAGTGTGATGTCCTAATAATGGAACGCTTGCTCGCACCAAAAACGGGCGTCTTTCTTTACGCATGGTAGTTAGAATAGCTTCAAGTTTGGTATAAGACTCATAAAAGTCAGCGCCATCCATTTCAACAATTTCGATACCTTTAAACCCCTTAGCATATTCGGCAGAATTCTGGAGTCTTATTTCAGAAGCGTGGGCTGAAATATCCCATTCGTTATCTTGGACAAAATATAAAATTGGAAGCTGTTTTAAAGCAGCCATGTGAAGTGCTTCAGAGATTTCTCCCTCAGTCATAGCTGCATCACCAATAGAGCATACCACAATAGATGGGGCTTCCTTGTTGACGATGTGTCCAATATTTTCTCTTTCGCGGTATTGAACGCCCATTGCTAACCCAGTAGCAGGAATAGCTTGCATTCCAGTGGCGGAAGATTGATAAGGTATTTTGGGTTTATCCGCATCATTTAACGAAGGGTGAGAATAGTATAACCTTCCTCCAGAAAAAGGGTCCTCCTTTTTACCTAGTAATTGTAACATTAAGTCATAAGGTGTACAGCCAATACCTAGTAAAATAGAATCATCCCTATAGTAGGGGGAAACATAATCTTGAGGGTTTAATTGGAGGGCTAAAGCCAATTGCACTGCCTCGTGCCCCATAGATGTGGCATGTACGTACTTACCTGTTACTTCCTTGTTTTCTTCGTAAAGAGTGGATAAGGCTCTGGCTTGGGTGATTAACGCCCAAGCTTTAAGAACTGTTTCTCTAGAAATACTCTCAGATGAATTTGTTTTTTTACTCCCCATTTTAAAACCGCATAAAAGTTGGCTATAAAGGTAAAAAATAAATTCATATATGGATAAAAACGAAAAAAGCCAGTTTATTATTTTAATAAACTGGCTTTTTAAAGAATTTAATTATGGTTAATAAGTGTAAGTCAGTCCTACACCCACTGTTTCTTTAAACTGAACAGCTGGTCCTGCTCTTAATGTCTCTCCAAGGTTGTTCTTTTCTAATACAATAGAAATATCTTCATCGTAAATTAGATTAGTAGTTACCGTTGCCGAAATAAACTTGTTTACCTTCATTAATAGTGTCAGGTTCCAGTTGACGTCAATGGCGCCAAAATTGTTTAAATAATCGGTAAAGAAATCTGCTTGAGTACTCAAGGTCATATTTTCAAAAATTTCTTTTTTAATACTAATTTTTGCATAAGCTCCCATTTCCGTTCGAACTTTGTCTCCAGCCGTATTTCCATATTTGCCTTTTCCCGTACCAACACCATCTGCATCAATAATTTCTTGGGTGGCTAACGAATCATTCATGACGAATGTGAATTTTCCAGTCGCAGGAGATAAGTTGATATCCAACCAGTCAGAATGCTTAAAGTTAGCACCTATACCCACAAGTAGATAGCCAGGAGCCATAAGGTCGGAAATTTTTAGATTAAGGTTTTCAGGATCGAATCCTTCATCAAATTGTGATCGTAAAGTGGCAAAACCGTTCAAATCCCACTTCTCATCAAGTTGATGACCTAGTTTTGTTCCAACTTCCCAGCGGTCATCACTTTTAGTAATGTCATTTTTGCCTTGTTGAATTAAACCGTAAGCAAGATCGGCATAGTTTTCCCAGGTAAACTTATTCTTTTTATAATTAAAGGTTCCTTTGTATAATAAGGATGCGGCAAAACTCGGCTCACCACCACCTTGCCAGTTGTACAGGCCAACTTGGTTAAGCATGAGTCCTACGCCACCTGTAATAGTCCAGTTAGGCGGAATCGTATCTCCAGCGGCTGCAGCTGCTGTGTCTTGGGAAAAGCTGGTAGTTGACAGGCCAAGAACCGCTAATAATAGTATTGTTTTTTTCATAGTGTGAGGAGTTTGTTGAGTTTTATATTATTCCATGTTTTGGTAAATCATCTTTAATTTACTTTCCAGCTTTATAAGCTGGAGCTTGTTGTTGGCTATCTTTTGTTCTACTTCTTCTTTTAGTGTGTTGGCGCCTTTACTATTCTTAAAGAAACCTAAGTTGTTTTCGTATTGAAGAATGTTTGCTTTAATCGTTCTTGTTTTTTCACGAACGTGATGCGCTTCTTTTTCTAATGCTTTCTCTGGGTTCTGTGCTCCAGCTAACTCGTTTATTTTAACGCTAAATAAGTAGTCGGATAACTCCTCTTCTGGAATGCCTAGTTCAGATAGTTTTTTATGAATAGCATTTTTGTAATCAACAGCAATTTTTTGCTTTTCATTCATTGGAACAAAACCAATCTGATTGAATTTAAGAATTAATTCATCAATTTTGGATAATGAATTATCATCGCCATTGGTAATCGCTAAATTAGATATTTCATCTACTACAGCTGATTTCAATTTCAAGTTCTCTACTTGGTTTTCTGCTTCTTGTTTTTGTTGCGTTTTTCTATTTTCAAAAAATGAATTACAAACAGATCTGAATTTTTTCCAGAGGCGTTGTTCATCTCGATGATGCGCAGCTCCTATTTCTCGCCATTTCTTTTGAAGATCAGTTAGCGCATTTGCAGCAGATTTTGGATTGTCGTGAGTTAAGTATCCTTCCGCTTTTTGAATAAGGTCTTCTTTGGCCGATTTATTATTGTCGAAACTGGCTTTTATTTCCCCGTAAAAAGAACTTTTCTCGCTAAAGAAACTGTCTGCAGCTAATTTAAATTCGGTCCAAATTTTTTCGTTTTCTGTTTTAGGAGCAAAACCAATAGATCTCCAATCTTTTTGCAGTTCTAAAACTATGGTAGTATGTTTTTTCCAGCTTTTTTCAGAAGTGATATTAAATGAATTGACTTCCAACAGGCGACTCAATAATGCTTGTTTTTTTTCTAGGTTCTCTTTTTGTTTTTCTTTTTGAGTCTTATAAAAATCTTTTATTTTGTTGAATACCTCATGATGAGCTTCCCAAAACTGATCTCGAACTCCTTCCCATTTTTCTTTGTAAGTGGGGCCAATTTCATTCCATTGATTGGTGAGTCTACGTGCCATTGAATCCATGTCCTTAAAGCTTTTTAGCTCTGTGGTGGCTTTCATTTTATTTACAATTTCTTCTTTTAATTGTAGATTTTTTTTCAAATCGTTTTCAAGAAGCTCCTTGTAAATATGCATGTTGTAAAAGAACTCGTCTCTAGCCTTAGAATAGGCCGCGTCTAACTCCTTGACTTTATCTTGAGGTATTCTTCCTGCATTTTTCCACTTTTGCTCAATTTCCTTAAAACTTTCATGCGCCTTTTTGATGTGCTCTTCTGTTTTGAGGTTTTCAATGGTCTTTATTAATTCTTCTTTGAAAGAAAAATTTTCTTTTTCTGCGTTTTGCAGTTTTTCTTTGTGCTCTTTCTTACTCTTAGAATAATCAGCCCATAGTTGATCAAACTTGATGTCTAATTCATCCCGTTCTAATTTGAAGTCTTCAGGTAAGCCTCCTTCGGTAATAAAGTTTTCTTTTTGTTCTTGAAGTTGGTGAGTCACATTAGCTTGGTAAGCTTCAAGAATGGGTTTGCCTTGAGAAGATACTTCTTTAGACATTTCTTGATTTACTAACTGTTCCAGTGCGGTTATAATCTCTTCTTTCGTCATTTGGAGAATATTAATTCAATAAATTGATTGTTGAATATTGTAATTTGTGGCAAGTTTAATAATTATTTTGCTTTGAATTGTGCAATTGCATTTTTTGTGAAGTCTGAAAGAACTAATTTACCACTTACCTCAGCTCTCTCAGGTAGTAATTTATCCCAATGTTCGGTTCCTTCCCAAAATATGGATTTAAGATTAGCCAGTGCTTCTGGATTATATCCGCTTAGTTTTTTCGCAAATAAGAGAATGGCTTCATCCATTGCTTCTAGGGTATCATGTACTTCGTGATAAAGCCCGTTTTGAAGAGCCCAATCGGTAGATTGCCACTTCTCAGGAGTAATGGCCATCATGTTCATGTTGTTGTTGCCCACTTTTCGAGCTACAGCTGGCCCAACTACAAAAGGACCAATTCCAATAGCTAATTCACTTAAGCGTACAGCGGCAAATTTAGTGGCAAAGCAATAATCTACTGCAGATGCTAATCCAACTCCACCTCCCACAGCTTTACCCTGAACTCTACCTATCACAATTTTACCACAGGTTCGAATCGCATTAATAACTTTTGCAAATCCAGAAAAGAAAGTTTTACCCGTTTCAAAATCAGTAATACTAGTTAACTCTTCAAAACTGGCACCTCCACAGAAAGCGCGTTCACCTCTAGATTTTAGAATCACTACGTTGACAAGTTCATTTTCTTTAGTACTCGCAATAGTTGAAGCCAATTCATTCAGCAAATAACCAGGTAGAGAGTTACTCATTGGATGATAAAATTCTATGGTAGCGATGCCGTTTTCTAAGTGAAATTCAACGTGACCTTCCTGTTCTGTATTCTTATTCATTCTACATCTTTTATGGGGTGAAATTTACGATTGATCCAATGTTTTAACCATCGTTAAAATAGTAGCCAGGGCTACCGTTTCTCCGGTTTCATCATAAATATCTACTAGAAATTTGATAATCCCTTTTCTGAAATCATCATCTTCTCTTTTCTCTTGTAATACCTTTTCTTTTACGGTAAGTCTCACACCAATTGTTGCTCCAGCATATACGGGCTTAGTGAATCTGCATTCCTCTAATCCGTAATTTAGCAGCACGGGTCCTTTTCCTGGATCTACAAAAAGTCCTGCCGCAGCCGATAAAACAAAATAACCGTGCGCAACTCTTTGCTCAAATATGGTACCGTCTAAAGAAGTGACATCCGTATGCGCATAAAAGTGATCCCAACTTACATTGGCAAAATTCACAATATCTGCTTCGGTAATTGTTCTCTTATGGGTATGTACGGTTTCTCCAATCTCAAGTTCTTCAAAATGTTTCTTGAAAAGATGAACAGGAGTCTCTATGTATTTCCCTCCGGGTTGATATACTTTAGTTATTGCGCCTAAGGTAGTTGGACTACCTTGTAAAGATGTTCTTTGCATATAGTGGAAAACACCACGTTTACCTCCCATTTCTTCCCCTCCACCAGCACGACCTGGTCCACCATGCGTTAGCATGGGCATTGGAGAACCATGACCAGTACTCTCTTTGGCGGAGTCTCTATTATTGATGAGTATACGACCGTTGTATGCGGCTGCTCCCATGACAAAGTCGGTAGCTATTTGGTCGTCAGCAGTAGTAATAGATGTCACTAAACTACCTAAGCCCATCTGTGTTAACTTAATAGCTTCTTCCATGTTATTGTACGGAAGAATAGTAGACACTGGACCAAAAGCCTCCGTATTGTGAACATCTGTTTTCTCAAACGGACGATCGTTATACATTAAAATTGGCGACATAAATGCACCCGCTTTAGAATCCGCACCAGTAACAGCTACTTCTTCTAAACTACCAAATACTATTTCTTGTGAAGAAGCGAGTTGATTCACCTTTTCAAAAACTTCTTTTCTTTGATCTAAACCAGCTAACGATCCCATTCTGACTCCATCCACTTGCGGGTCGCCAATCAGGGTTTTAGCTAAGCGTGCACTTACCGCTGCCTGAACTTCTGCTACTAAGTTTTGCGGTACCAATATTCTACGAATAGCGGTACATTTCTGACCCGCTTTTACGGTCATTTCACGAGATACTTCTTTTATAAAAATATCAAACTCTGGTGTTCCAGGAACCGCATCTTCCCCTAAAACAGAGGCGTTTAATGAATCAGCTTCTAGGTTGAATGGAATAGAATTGTTAATTACATTTGGATTCGATTTTAATTGACATCCCGTATGCGCAGAACCCGTAAAGGTGACAACATCTTGCATGTCTACATGTTCAATAATTCCACGAGCAGATCCTACAATTAATTGAAGTGCACCTTCTGGCAAAATCTTAGATTTATGAATTTCTTGCACCATCAACTCGGTTAAATAACTTGTCACCGTTGCTGGTTTAACTACTGCTGGTACTCCCGCTAATAGGTTAACTGCTATCTTTTCAAGCATTCCCCAAATAGGAAAGTTGTAGGCATTAATATGCACGGCAACGCCAGTTTTAGGAGTCATTATATGGGTAGCTGAAAAGGTGCCACCTTTTGACATAGGAACAGCGTCACCGTCTATACAAAATGGAGTGTCAGGAAACTGACGTCTTAAACTAGAATAGGCAAATAAATTCCCGATACCACCTTCAATGTCA
>JBLFZF010000008.1:0-44690 GCA_047610145.1 Salibacteraceae bacterium
AATTGGTGCGCTAAGCCAATTTATGGCCAACGTTATAATGTGCGATCTCCGCAAAGGGTAGTGGAAGAAATTCAACTCATTCAGAAGAATTATGGCGTTTCTAAATTTTGGATGTGTGATGACATTTTTGGACTAAAACCTGGGTGGGTACACCAGTTTAATGATGAACTGAAAAATGTAAATACTACTATTCGATATAAAATTCAGAGTCGGGCTGATCTACTATTAAAAGAAAATAATATTGATGCACTAGTCTCTTCTGGTTTGTATGAAGTTTGGATTGGGGCAGAAAGTGGTTCTCAAAAAGTACTGGACGCCATGGATAAAGGCACCACCATTGCACAAATTGGAGAAAGCACAAAATTATTGCAAGCAAAAGAAGTCCGTGTTGCTTATTTCTTGCAATTCGGATATTTAGACGAAACCAAAGAAGATATTGACGCAACCCTGAAAATGTTACTTCAAAATATGCCAGATGATATTGGCGTGAGTGTTTCCTATCCACTACCAGGTACTCCGTTTTACGAAAAAGTAAAGTCGCAAATGGGAGCCAAAGTGAATTGGACCGATTCTGATGATTTAGCCATGATGTTTCAAAACACATTTAATCAGAGTTATTACAAAACACTGCATCGACTTGTGCATAAGATTTTTAGAAATGCACAGGCAAAACAATTTCTAAATAAAAAAGGATATGGTTCAAAAACGGGAGTAAGAATGGTATTAAAACGAATGTATTACGCCCCCATAATAGCCAACTTACAGTATAAATTAAACCAATTGAGCAACACAAAATAGTGAGTCAAATTTTCAACCATATCGCCAAAGAGTATGATCAGAATTTCACCCACTCGGTAGTTGGAAGAGCACAAAGAGAATTGGTGTATAATCAATTAGACTTCCTGAGTTTTGATTGGCCCAACACTCGGGTTTTAGAGTTAAACTGTGGCACAGGTGAAGACGCTCTTTACATGGGAGAAAAAGGCGCCACTGTATTTGCCACCGATATTTCTTTGGAAATGGTGCAGATTGCCTCTTCCAAAACCAAAATTTTGCCCAATGTGCAGTGTGAAACTTTAGACATAACTCATATTGACTCGTATAGGTCTAACGAAAAATTCGACTTAATTTTCTCCAACTTTGGCGGGTTAAATTGTCTGTCCCCTGCTGACTTGGAAGCGTTTCTTCATACTGCAAAAAAGAAGCTTACCTCCAACGGAAAATTAATATTGGTGATTATGCCCGAGTTTTGCATTTGGGAATCTATCTATTTTATGGGTAAATTCAAATGTAAAGAAATCTTTAGGCGAAAAATAAAAAATGGCATTTTGGCTAATGTAGCCGGTGAGAAAGTGAAAACCTATTACTACTCTCCTTTAAAAATAGTGAAATGGGCAGGGCAATTTAAGCTCCATTTAATCGCCCCAATTGGGCTATTTGTGCCGCCTTCTTATTTGAATAATTTTTTTAAAGACAAGCCTAAATTGATTCAAAAACTTAAAAAAATGGATCAAAACAGACGCGATTCTTTTCATTTATCCGCATATTCGGATCATTATTTAATTTGTTTAACTTCTCGATAATGGATGTTTTTTTAACACATGGGTACTTTATTGCAGAAGATCCAATAGAGCAAAAAATAATGCGGCCTTACCCTCCTTTAGGGTTATTGTATTTATCGGCTTACTTAAAACAATTTGATTTTCAGGTCCACGTATCCGACTCTACTTTTTTTACCTACGCTAAACAACAAGAAGAGCTTTTAAAAATGCAACCCAAAGTGGTCGCTATTTATGCAAATTTAATGACCAAAGTGAATAACATACGGTTAATGAATTGGATAAAAAAACAACCCGAATTAGCGCATACTAAAGTAGCCATGGGTGGACCCGATGTGAGCTACAATTATGAAAATTATCTAAAAGAAGGAGCTGACTTTGTTGTGATTGGTGAAGGAGAACAAACGCTGAATGAACTCACGCAAGCCCTGATAAACAAAACGGATATTTTAGCCGTAAATGGAATTGTATTTCAAGAAAACAACCAATTTATAAAGACCGCGGCTAGAATGAAAGTCAAGGATATGGACTCATTTCCTATGCCAGATCGTTCTGCTATTAACCTACAACTTTACTTAGATGCATGGAAAGATTTTCATGGAACTAACACGCTAAGTATTTCTACTCAAAGAGGGTGTCCGTATACATGTAAATGGTGTAGCACAGCCGTTTACGGACAAAGTTACCGAAGACGCTCCCCCAAATTAGTGGCAGACGAAATTGAAATGTTACGGAAAACGTACCACCCAGATTCTCTCTGGTTTGTAGACGATGTTTTTACCGTAAACCATCGCTGGTTACGTGAACTCCATGCCGAGTTTGTGGCTAGAAAAATTGTCATTCCATTTGAAATAATTACCCGAGCCGAAAGGTTAAATGAAGAAATTTTAGGACTGTTGAAAGAAATGGGATGTTCCAAAATTTGGATTGGTGCCGAAAGTGGCTCCCAAAGAATCATCAATGAAATGGACCGAAGAGTGGATATCCATTTGGTACGTGATATGATTCTCAAAACTAAAGAATTTGGTATTCAAACCGGTACATTCATTATGGTTGGATATCCTACAGAAACCAAAGAAGATATTCATACCACGGTTCAGTATTTAAAAGATGCCAACCCAGACAACTTCACTATTACCGTAGCGTATCCTATTAAAGGTACCGGACTTTATGAGCAAATAAAGAATAAAATGATTGATCCTCCAGCTTGGAACGCTTCTACTGACAGAGATCTAGATTTTAAAAGAACCTACTCCCGAAAATTTTATAATTATGCGGTAAATTATGTCGTGAATGATGTGAATGCAAGTAAAGAATTAAGCAGCGGAAATACGCTGAGAGGAATCAAGTTAAAGAGTAAATCAATGGTCGCTCAATTATTAATGCAGGTATTTCAATGAGAGTCACAATTATTTCTTTTTTGGCTTTCTTTATTCTGAGTATAATATCGTGTATCCACGATCCTATTTCTCCAATAGAACAAAATCCGGAAGAAATAAATCTACAATGGAACGCTTCTTACGCTTCAGAAAAAAAAGAAGATGCCTTAACCGGATTGTTTTGGTGTCTATCGCATTTGGGCGCCCAAAACACCAACACTACTTCGAGTCGAATCGAAGTGGCGGGCACAATCATTCATTTACATATTGGATATTTAGGCTTTTCTCACCAGGCAAAGGCATCCCTTACCCAACTGCACCGGTCCATTCTCCAATCACCAGAATACATTCAAAATAACACGGTAGATATAGGTCGGTACATTACCCTGCTCATTGGAGCATCTGCCCATTACTATCACATTACTGGAATACCAGAAAACTTAACTCAACAACTAGCCCCTTATTCATTCGCTCCCGAAACAGGGTTGGTCAATAACTCTTCTATTTCAGATAATCACCGCACCATTCAGTTCTCTACGCAGCATGGATTAAAGCAATTATTCCTATCCACCGAAATAGATTCAATTACCGGGGATACCCTAGAATTTGAAACCATGGAGTTAATGGGCAATGGGCAGTATAAATACGCCATTTTTGATGCCAACCGTCAACGCATACCTTCGGCCGATAAGGGAGGTGTTAATGCCGGTAAACCCGCTAAATGCATGTGGTGTCATGAAAGTAATATTAATCCTTTATTCCAAATTCAAAATGACTATACCGGATACCTTACCTTCCAACAGTTACAAGATACGCTAGTTCATTTTAGAAATGAATTAGGGCACACGCAGTCATTTCTGCAAAACGGGGTTGATTTTTCTAAAAATCAGCAGCATACTCAAATGGAACTGCAATACCTAATGTTCAAACAACCCAGCTCTGTGCGGTTAGCAAATGAGTGGAATATAAATGTGAATGAAGTAGAGCAACTATTAGCCAATCAGGCTACATTTACTAACCCGGAATTTGCATTTTTACCCGCTGGTTACATTCGAAACAACATAGAAATGTATGCTCCATTTCAAGGATTAATCACATCCGATAATGTTAGAGAACATTCTATTACTGAGGTAAATTACATTGACTAACACCCCTTCACATAAAGCCCCATTTCCGTGGTATATATTACCACTCTCGGCTATACTACTCTTGTATGTATGGAACGCTTTCTTTTTTGAAATTCACGATTTTTCAAATTATTATTTTTCCGCTAAAATGGTACTGAACGGTGCTTTTAATTCAGACATTTATTTTCCAGAGTATTTCAATAAATGGGCAGCCACAAACTTTGGTGACTTTTACTTTATGAGTTACGCTCCAAACACCCCTTTTCTTGCCTTTTTTTATGTGCCGTTTGCCTTATTTCCCATCGCCCTTTCCAAACTCCTCTTCAATTTTCTAAGTATCGGTTTGTGTATTCATACTGTTGTGAGACTAAAAAATCACTTCTCCATTCCAAACATCTGGGTTTTTGTTTTCCCTTTTATCTTTTTCATAGCCATCAAAAACAACCTATTATTTGGTCAACCCTATTTCCTTGTCATTTTTCTTTTATCCGAAGGGTTACTCGCTTATTCGAAAGAACAAATTTGGAAATCATCTATTTTTTGGGGATTAGCCATCGCTATAAAATTATTTCCCCTCATTATTATCGGGTTTCTAATCTCAAAAAGAGCTTACAAATCAGCTCTCTACCTAGGTATTTCTACTCTGCTAATTGTTTCTATCTCTGTAGTCTTTATTGGCTTAGAAACGTGGTTTTTTTGGATGGAGCAGGTAATACCTCGTTTTAATATGGGCGAAATAGCGGGGCCTTTTGTAGATAATTACCAATCGCTTTTCATGTTTTGTAAACGCCTATTCGTATACGACTGCATAAAGAACCCAAGCGGGTTAGGAAACTATATGAATACGATTTTCATACTTCTTTTAGGTTTTAAATTTTTTATTTTAGGAACTACATTTTACATTTCTAGGAAAGAACTGAATTTACTTTTCAGCTTCGGTATTTGGTTTTTAGCAGGCATCACTATTTCTCCATACGGCAGTTCATATAGCTTAATCACTTTGACATTCTTATTCCTATCGCTCTATCAACCAAACTTTCAAAACAGGTTTAAAATTGGAGCTTCTTTAGGTTTAACCGTCATTTTATTCGGCTCGCTTTCTTCCAGCTTCTCATTTCCATTCAACTACCTCAGATTAGCCGGACTCCTATTCACTGTTTTATTTATTTGCAAACTATATTGGTCTGTGCGTAACTTTCAAAAAGTAACTATTTTTGCCCTAATAGTTATGGGACTAAGTACCCTACTTTCTAAAAACAAAACAACCAATAGTCACCTGATTAAACCCACCCCTATTCTTACTTTTGACTATACAATTCACAATAATCAACTTATATGCAAATACTGGAATAAAAACGGACTTCAAAAAACAACTATTCCCCTATCCATAGAGTCACAAACTGTGACAGGTGTATATATTAAGAATCATCAGGTATTCTATAAGGATAGACAACTTACTTTTACTCCTTCAAATAAAAAAAATGCTCGGTTAATTAACGGGCATCAAATTATTTATTTATCGGATGAAGTTAATGGTATTGGATTTTACCAATTAAGAATCACAGACATTGAGCAATAAAATTATCATATTCAATCCCAGAAGCGCGAATTCAAAACATCGAATTCCAAATTCAATTTTACAGGTAGCAGCCGCTATTCATGATCAATATGAATATGTTTTAGTAGACGGGAATCTAGAAAGTGACTCTCTTCAAAAAATTGTGGAACTACTTGAAACGGGCGCATTCAAATACTTCTGTTCCTCCGTAATGCCAGGACCTCAACTACGCCAAGCCATTCCGTTTACCAAAAAAATAAAGAAAGATTTTCCACATGTCATCACTGTCTGGGGAGGCTATTTTGCATCTAATCAGCATCAAGTATGTATGGATTCTGGGGCGATTGATTACATCATCAACGGACCTGGAGACAACGCATTCCCCTCGTTAATAAAAGAATTAAATTCAGGAAATTCTACCGAACTATCTGCGATTAAGAATCTGATTTATAGAGATGCAACAAACGCGATAATCAAAACAGCGAAAGAGCCTTTGTTAGATCAAGACGCACTGCCTTCATTACCTTATCAGCAACTCGATAAATTTTATCCGGTACGTAATTATTTAGCCCGTACATTTATGGGAAATATTACACTCTCCTACCATTCTAGTATGGGCTGTCCGTTTTCGTGTTCGTTTTGCGGGATTGTACCCATTTTCAATGCTTCCTGGAAAGGAAAATCAGCAGAGAATATGTATCAAGACGTGAAGTATTTTAGAGACAAATATGGTATTGATGCCATTGAGTTTCACGATAACAATTTTTTCACCTCTAAAAAAAGAGTCGTTGAATTTTCGAAATTAATTCTTAACGATGGAATAAAGTACTGGGGCGAAGGCAGAATTGACACTATCGACAAATACTCGGATGAAGATTTAACGCTAATGAAAAAAGCGGGATGTACCATGATATTTTTAGGTGCCGAAACCGGTAACGATGAAGTACTAAAGCAAATGAATAAAGGCGGTACTCAATCGGGCAAGATGATTAAAGAATTTGCAGCCCGAATGAATAGGGTTGGAATAATTCCAGAAATGTCTTTTGTTTTAGGGATGCCAGCAGATACAGAAGAACAAGTGTACAAACAGATTTTATGGGATATCAACTTTATTAAAGAAATCAAAGCGATCAATCCGGATACAGAAATTATTATTTATCTTTATAGCCCAACGCCTACTGAAGGGTCTGATTTATACCAACAAATTTTAGATGCAGGTTTTGAATTTCCATCGAACTTAGAAGATTGGATTTCGCCAAGTTGGGAAAACTTTGATTTACGTAAAAATCCGCTAACTCCTTGGTTAAAACCATATATGATTGATACAATCATGAATTTTGAAACGGTTTTAAATGGGAAGTTTCCAACCGTATCTGACTTTAGAATTACGGGTTACAAAAAATCAATGCTCCAGCTAGCCTCTAATTGGCGCTATAAAACAGGTATGTATAAATATCCATACGAAATCAAAGTCTTACAGAAAGTATGGAAATATAGGCAACCCGAAATTGAAGGGTTTTACTCCGAGTAATGAAAAAAATCATCCAAAAAATTATTCATCCGTTTTACAAGGGCTATCATTTCTGGTTTCACCGTAAACCGCGTAAATATGCCTTTAAAGATGTCTATACCATTATTCAGCCGGGGGTTTTTTCACCCAAACATACCGTAAGCACAAAGGTGTTTTTGGATTACATTTCTACTCTTCCATTACAGTATAAAATGGTATTTGAGCTCGGTTGTGGTAGCGGTATTATTGCCTTGCAATGCGCAAAAATGGAAGCCCATGTTACGGCTTCCGATATTAATCAAACGGCACTAGACTCTTTAAAAGAGGTTGCCGAAAAACAAGGCTTAAAAATAGTCACGGTCTACTCCAATATTTTAGACGATTTTACAGATTCTAATTTCGACTATATTTTCATAAACCCTCCTTTTTTTCCGAGAAAAGCAGCAAATGTGACTGAGAAAGCCTGGTTTTGTGGCGAAAAATTTGAATTTTTTGAGGAAATGTTTTCTCAACTCTCTCTTTTCAATTTGGATCACACTCAAGTTTTAATGATTTTATCGGATGCGTGCGATATGAATCGTTTAAATATAATTGCAGATAAAAATCATCTGTGTATGAAAACAGTTTACTCTTTGCAACTCACCTTCGAAAAAGACACGATTTACAGAATTGCACATCAGTAGCAGTCGTATTGTTGAATATTTTACCAAAAAGCAAGAATTACTAATTAATCCATATTCACTCCCCCTTTCACTTTATTACATTTGTAGGCATGAACGAATACTTAGATGCAGATCCAGAACACCTTTCTGGTTCTGATAAAGATTTAGAGAAGGTGTTGCGTCCCAAATCATTTGGTGATTTTACGGGACAAGAGCACGTGGTCGAAAATCTAAAGGTATTTGTGGAGGCAGCCAAACAAAGAGACGAGGCATTAGATCATGTTTTATTGCATGGCCCTCCAGGCTTAGGTAAAACTACCCTCGCCAATATCATTGCCAATGAGCTAGGCGTAGACATTAAAATCACATCAGGTCCAGTACTGGATAAACCAGGTGATTTAGCGGGTTTATTAACCAACTTGAACGCCAATGATGTGTTATTTATTGATGAAATTCATCGTTTAAAACCTATCGTTGAAGAGTTCTTGTATTCGGCTATGGAAGATTACAAAATCGATATCATGATTGATACCGGACCGAATGCACGTACGGTTCAAATTGAATTAGAGCCATTTACTTTGGTGGGTGCAACAACGCGTTCTGGTTCTTTGACTTCTCCATTAAGAGCGCGTTTCGGAATTAATTCGCGTTTAGCTTATTACAACGCTGATTTATTAGCGACCATTGTTACGCGATCGGCTGCTATTTTAAATGTAGGAATTGATCATGAAGCGGCTTCCGAAATTGCTTCTCGTAGTCGAGGTACTCCTCGTATTACCAATTCATTGTTACGTAGAGTTCGTGATTTTGCACAGATTAAAGGTACCGGAGAAGTAGATTTAAAAATCACCCATTATTCGTTAGATGCACTAAACGTAGATAAGAACGGATTGGATGAAATGGATAATAAAATATTGTCGACCATTATCGATAAGTTTAAAGGTGGACCTGTAGGATTGACTACCATATCTACGGCTGTAGGTGAAGATGCGGGTACCATTGAAGAAGTATACGAACCCTTTTTGATTCAAGAAGGCTTTTTACAACGTACTTCTAGAGGTCGTGAAGCCACTGAGTTAGCATACAAACACTTGGGCAGAAATCGTCCATACGATCAATCCTCTTTATTTTGAAATTAACCCACCAACAGAGCTTTGCCATTGAGCAAAAATCTCAGACGTTGGGATTTTCTTTATTTGGGGTTTCTAAAGCCGAGTTTTTAGAGCAAGAAGCACCACGTTTAGAGTCGTTCTTAAAAAAGGAGTCACATGGGGATATGGCTTGGTTAGCCAACAATTTTGATAAACGAACGGATCCTACTTTATTAGTTGATGGGGCCAAAAGTGTGATTTCTTTAGGCTTTGAGTACCTACCTGCTTTACCGCTTCCGCAAGACGACACTTATAAAATTTCGAAATACGCTTACGGTAAAGATTATCATAAAGTGATTAAGAAAAAACTGATTGAGTTACTCCACTTTATTCAAGAAGAAATTGGAGACGTCTCCGGCCGTGCATTTGTAGATTCTGCTCCCGTTATGGAAAAGGCATGGGCGCAAAGAAGTGGTTTAGGATGGTTGGGGAAAAATACATTGATCCTAAATCGTAAAAAAGGGTCTCAGTTTTTTTTAGCGGAGTTAATTTTAGATATTGAACTAGACCAAACAGGCCCTGTAAAGGATTTGTGCCGAACATGCAACCTCTGTGTAGAAGCGTGCCCGACCGATGCCTTAAACACTCCTTATCAGATCGATGCCAAGAAATGTATCTCTTACCTTACCATTGAGCTTAAAAACGAAATTCCAACTGAATTTAAAGGTAAAATGGCCGACTGGATTTTTGGTTGTGATATATGCCAAGATGTGTGCCCGTGGACCAAAAATGCCCAACCTACTTTAGAGCCTGCTTTTAACCGACACGTAGCTTGGAAAGACTTTACTAAACGGGACTGGCAAGAAATAACCGAAGATGTATTCTTAAAGGTATTTGCAGGAACACCGGTTATGCGAGCGAAGGCTAGTGGGCTTAAAAAGAACATTGGGTTTATTAAGGTCCCCTAGTCTTGATTATTATTATTATTGGGTTCTAATTATTTAATAAGCCTATTATGAAATCAATATTTACTCTTTTAGCATCCTTTATTATCACACTTAATTCAATTGCACAATTGAATTATGCTGAACTACACAATATTAACATCTCGGAAATATCACCAAGAATAAAGACTTCAATACTTGGTGAATCAAGTACTGGTATTGTAGCGTATCAAACCAACAAAGAAGAAAACTCCATTTCAATTGGAGTCTTGGATTCAGAAGATAATTTTCTATCCATAAAAAAGGAAATGCTACATGATGATAGTGTGGAAAATGTTTTTCTAAGAGGCTCCAAGGTTCTTGTTTTCACAAGTAATCTAAACCATCTTAATGGTCAAGAATTTAAAAAAAATGAAGTTGCTCCAAAGGTTAGTGTCACATTAAGGGAAGTAAATTTAGGCACCAAAAAAACAAAATTATCCAGAAACTTAGCACAATACGATTATGTCAATAACGCAACATACTACGAAGGACAATTAAGGATTGAGGAGTCTGAAAATGAAAAATTTATTGGAGTTTGTTATGGATTTGTAAGAGGGTATTCCAAACCAAAAAAATTTAAGTCATACATAACTCTATTCAATTCTAATCTAGAAGCTTTGAATAATATTACATGGCAAAGTGATCGGGCGTTGCAGGAAGCCAAAAGGTATGAACAAATTATAGTTTCCAATACTGGAGAAATTTACATAATGACCCTATCTAATTTCTCTAAAAAAATGAATGCAATTTACCCCATTTACACTGAAATAGTAATGAAAAATAGAACCTATGAAAATGAATTACCTGGATTAACTAAAAGTGATACAAGAAGACAATTTCATAGTTCTAATCATGTCTCAATTAATATAGTGGATGAAGATTCTAAAACTCCAAAAACATACGATATTGATTTTGAGAAAAAATTGCAATACGTTGCTTATAACGGATGTAAGATGAAATTAGACGCGGATGGTAATCTTGTTTTAGCGGGGCTTTTTAGCGATGCCTTTAATAACTTTAATTCAAAAGGAATTTTTATTGCTAAAATCAATTCATCATCCAATCAAATGGAAATTGTATATCAAGAGTATTTCACTGAACAATTTGTGGATGAAATACTGCCTAATGAAAAGTTAAAAGAATCTGCTAAAACAAAATTCCAAAAAGGGAAAAACCCGCATATAAATAATGTCTCCATTACTAATATTATCGCTCATAAAAATGATGAGTTTTCAGTTTTAATGGAGTATGAAAACTATGATATTGGAAATACCAAGTTTGCAGATTTTGACAAAAAAAATAAAAGCTATACAGGCAATTTACAATTATTAAAATTTACCGAAAGCGGATCCAAATTAGATTGGAGTCTTCCATTTACCAAAATGTATTACCTGTATATGCCAAAAGAGGTGATTGGCAGTAACAGAAGCTATATTCAATATTTTCCATCTTCGAATTCTTTAGTTCTGATGTATAACGAACAAAATTCCAATCAAACCCCAAAACCATCTTCCCTCTTAGGAATAGAGATTGATTACCCTAAATTAGTTATGTACGAGATTTCAAATTCTGGTGAATTAAGTGAAAAACAAGAATTACTAAATAATACCGATAATATTATCAAACCTGAAAAGAGTATTAAGGTAGGAAATAGGTTTATACTTCAGGGTACTCATAAGGATATACAAAAGTTTTTTGAGTTGAAGTAAGGCTCCTTAAACCGTGTTCTTTGTTTCGCGTAGCCTAAAGGCTACGCAAAACTTTATTAGAAGAATCAATGGGAATCAATCCGCATTAAGTATTACAGCGACATCCTTTTTTGGACATTGGACATTTCGGACTAGCACCAAAAAAGATATGTAATTTTCATATTTGTGCAGCTTATAGGAAATTAATAATTCAGGGAACTCAACCCGTAAAATAATGCCCAAAATAAAAGCCTGAAACGATTACTCACTTCAGGCCAAATTAAACATGTATAATAATATTAGATCATCGGTGCTACCACCTCTCTCAATAACTCTTGGTGCTCGGCTGCGAATTGCATTAAACCCCAAGCATATAATAACATTAAATCTTCTTTTTTTAAGGCTTTTGTGGCCTTGATAAGTTCCTTTTTGAATAGTCCTTTATCAAAGCTTACCTTTTCTAAAACGTATTTTGTTAAGTTCAACATAAGCTCCCTTTTTTTTAAGGCTGCACCAAGATACAGATTTCATTTTGAATTGATTCGGGTAAGATTGTTAAATTTTGAATTAAGAAATGTTAATTTCTCTCAAGCGTCTAACAGCTAGTTTATTGGGGTTTCGGGTGGCGTTATCTCTTCTTTTTCGGTATCTAACTCTTCGAAAAAGGTTTTTTGGAATATAATAATGAGGGCAACTCCAACGGTAATTGCAGAGTCGGCAACATTAAAAACCGGCCTAAAAAACATAAAATGTTCTCCGCCCCAAATAGGCATCCAGTCGGGAAAGAAGCCATCAAACAATGGAAAGTATAACATATCTACTACACGACCATGAAGCACATCGGCATACCCACTTCCAAACGATACTTGTTGTGCGATATGTGCGCTAGACTCCGTAAACACCTGACCGTAAAACACTGAGTCTATTATGTTTCCTAATGCACCCGCAAATATTAAGCTCATAGCCGTTAAAAACCCTTTATGCGATCCTTCTTTACTTAATTTAATAATGTACCAAGCTATTCCAATAACTGCGAATATTCGAAATACACTTAAAATTACTTTTCCATAGTCACCGCCTAACTCCATACCGAAAGCCATTCCTGGGTTTTCGGTAAAATGAATTATAAACCAATCGGACATGCGATACTCTTGACCTAAATACATATTGGTCTTGACCCAGATTTTACTCCATTGGTCTATCACCAAAACGGAAACTGCTGCAATAGCTGGAACCGTTAGGCGACTGATATAGTTTTGTGAACTGATAGTATGTGTGTTAGAAAACAGGGTTTAACCCATTTTGTTTTTAGCCTCAATACTCAATGTAGCGTGAGGTACAATACGCAAGCGAGCCTTAGAAATTAGATTACCCGTTTCTCTACATACTCCGTACGTTTTGTTTTTAATACGAATTAACGCATTATTCAAGCTTATAATAAACTTCTCTTGACGTGCAGCCAATTGTGAAGTTTCTTCTTTACTTAAGGTATCTGATCCATCTTCCATCATTTTAAAGGAAGGAGACGTATCGTTAGTCCCATTGTTATCGTTAGAAATAGCTGAGTTAAGCATTTCTAAATCATTACGCGCTTCAATTAGTTTAGCTTCAATTAATTCTTTAAACTCTGCTAAGTCTGCGTCTGAATATTTATTTTTTTCTGACATAATTCAATATTTAATATCCCTTATATTTTCTCGACAACTATCTGAGTGGTCAAACCTTCCTCTAATTCAATTGCTTGCGCATTCGGACTTGATAAAGTATCTATAAAGGTAAGATTTTCTGTTAACGTTTCCGAACAAATATAATCGAAATTCGCGTCTACACTAGCCTTTAATAAATCTTGTTTCATTACCGAAATGTTAATTTTATCGGTGACTTCAAACCCTTGATCTTTACGGATGTTTTGGATACGGTTTACTAATTCTCTAGCAATTCCTTCAAAACGAAGCTCTTCGCTAATTGTTATATCCAAAGCAATGGTTAATTTTTCATCATTCATGACTAACCAACCCTCAATGTCTTGCGTGCTTATTTCTACATCTTCTAAGGTCAAAGTGAGGGTTTCGGCTGCTAAAGCTAATTCCATTTTTCCTTCACTTTCTAAGATTGCAATTTGTTCTTTTGTAAATCCATTCACCGCTCCGGCAATGGCTTTCATATGACGCCCAAATTTAGGACCTAACGTTTTAAAATTCGGCTTAATATTTTTCACTAAGATATCCGAATCTTCTTCCATAAAGGCGACTTCCTTTAGGTTGGTTTCTGTTTTAATTAGATCAGACACAGCCAGTATTTGCGCTCTTTGACGCTCATCCGATACCGGTATCATTACTTTTTGCAACGGTTGACGCACTCTTAAATTTTCACGTTTACGTAAAGATAAAATCATAGAAGAAGCCTTTTGAGCCAATTCCATTCTTTCTTCTAGTTCGCTATCTATAGCTCCTTCATTTACTACTGGAAAGCGCGTTAAGTGAACCGACAAAGAAGTGTCTTTACCTGAAACAGCATTTAAGTCTTTAAACAAACGATCACTGTAAAACGGAGCCAATGGTGCTGAAATACGTGCAATCGTTTCTAAACAAGTATATACCGTTTGATAAGCCGAAATTTTATCTATTCCATAATCACCTCTCCAAAAACGCTTTCGCGATAAACGAATGTGCCAGTTAGACAAATGATCGACCACAAACTCTTGAATTAAACGACCTACTTTAGTTGGTTCGTAATCGGCATAAGCTGCATCTACATTTTTAACCAAGGTATTTAGTTTACTCAAGATCCATAAATCAATCTCTGGACGGTTTGTAACCTCTTCTTCTGCGTAAGTAAACCCATCTACATTGGCATATAAAGTGAAGAAGGAGTACGTGTTTTGTAAAGCTCTAAAAAACTTACGTTGCACCTCTGTAATTCCGTCTAAATCAAACTTCAAATTATCCCAAGGCTGTGCATTGGTGATCATGTACCAACGAGTCGCATCTGGACCATACGTTTTCAATGTTTCAAAAGGATCAACTGTATTGCCTAATCGTTTGGACATTTTTACTCCGTTCTTATCTAGAACCAATCCGTTAGAAATAACATTTTTGTAAGCTACCGAATCAAATACCATGGTACCAATAGCATGTAACGTATAAAACCATCCACGCGTTTGATCCACTCCTTCGGCAATAAAATCAGCTGGAAAAGCGATGTTATTATCAATTTTCTCTTTATTCTCAAAAGGGTAATGCCATTGTGCATAAGGCATGGAACCCGAATCAAACCAAACGTCAATCAAATCAGCTTCACGCTTCATTGGCTCTCCTTTACTGGAAACCAACACAATACTATCGGCAAATGGACGGTGCAAATCTACGGCATCGTAATTGGCTTCCTCCATGTTTCCTGGTTCGAAAGAAGCATATGGATTTTCGGTCATAAAACCAGCTTCCACAGATTTATTGATTTCGTTGACTAACTCTTCTACCGACCCTATACAAATAGTTTCATCGCCTTCTTCGGTTTGCCATAATGGTAATGGAATACCCCAATAACGCGAACGCGACAGGTTCCAGTCATTTAAGTTCTTCAACCAGTTACCAAAACGACCGGTACCCGTAGATTTTGGTTTCCAGTTAATGGTATCATTCAACTCACTCATCCGCTCTTTTTTCTCGGTTGCTTTCACAAACCAAGAATCTAAAGGATAGTATAAAATAGGCTTATCCGTTCTCCAACAATGCGGGTAACTGTGCGCGTATTTCTCTACCTTAAATGCGCGATTTTCTATTTTTAATTTAATGGCAATCTCCACATCCACAGATTGTTTAGGAGCTTCCCCATCGGCATAATATTCGTTCTTTACATATTTACCCGCAAACTCTCCCATTACAGAAACAAATCTTCCTTGTAAATCTACTAGAGGTACTGGGTTTCCATTCTCATCTTCAATCAACATCGGTGGAACACCAGCTGCTTTTGCTACCAGTGAATCATCTGCTCCAAAAGTAGGGGCAATATGCACAATTCCAGTACCATCTTCGGTGGTCACAAAATCACCGGCAATAACACGAAACGCTTGATCTGCTGCATCCATAGGCAGGGTGTAGGGCATCAGTTGTTCAAACTTCAAATCTACCAAATCCTTACCTACATACTCCGAAACTAATTGATATGGAATCTTTTTATCTTCTGAAGAATACGCGGCTATTTCTTCATCCACACCTTCAAAATATTTGCCATTAAATGACTTTCCTACCAATAATTTAGCTACCAAAACATGCATTGGTGCAAACGTATATTGGTTAAACGTTTTTACTAAAACATATTCAATTTTTGGACCTACAGCCAATGCTGTATTCGATGGAAGTGTCCAAGGAGTAGTGGTCCACGCCAATGCGAAAACCTCTTCAAAACCTGCGAACAATGTTTCAAACTTGGCATCTTTTACCAAATTGAATTGCGCTACCACCGTGGTATCTTTAACATCTTGATAAGTGCCCGGTAGGTTTAATTCGTGCGAACTCAATCCTGTTCCTGCTTTGGGCGAATAGGGTTGAATAGTGTAGCCTTTGTACAACATCTCTTTGGTATACAACTGCTTTAACAACCACCAAACCGTTTCAATATATTTTGTTTTATAGGTCACATATGGATCTTCCATATCTACCCAATACCCCATTTTGTCGGTCAAATCATCCCAAACCTCCGTGTATTGCATCACCGTTTGACGACACGCCTCATTGTATTCTTCTACCGAGATTTTAGTACCGATGTCTTCTTTCGTAATACCGAGTTCTTTCTCTACCTTAAGTTCTACTGGTAGTCCGTGAGTATCCCAACCCGCTTTACGAATTACCTGTTTCCCCTTTTGAGTTTGGTAACGACAAAACAAATCTTTTAACGTACGTGAAATAACGTGATGAATACCGGGCTTACCGTTAGCCGATGGTGGTCCATCATAAAACACGAAAGCTGGCGAGCCTTCACGCTCATCCATACTTTTTTGGAACACATTATTTGCTTTCCAAAATTCGTTTTCTTCGTTAGCTACGTCCGTTAAATTTAACTGCTTGTATTCTGTATATTTAGACATCGTTTTTGACTGAAGTTTTGAGGGTTCTCTCCCTAGGTTTCAAAGGTTGCGAAAGTAGTAATTTAAGTCGGTAGATAGAAGAGCAAGGTAGGGTCTTTTTCATGGTGAGAAATTAGCTCTTTTCACTTACTTTCGGATACCCAACCAAAGACGAAAATATTGAACACATCAGCTCTTAAAATATTCTTTGTTTCCTTATTTCTAAATATTGGCTTGACACCAAACTACACACTTAAATCCCAAAATGTAGATACGCTTGTTAATGCCCTAGAACATATGTCGGATTATTTTCTAAACAGACATCAAGACACCAATTATATTGGGAATTACAGTAACGAATTCGCGTTGAAATTTCAGACACTTGGTAAGTTCAATTCTTTTACCTTAAAAGATAATTCCAACCAATCTAGACTTAAATATATTCCGGTACGAGATTTAAGATTGGGTATTGGCATTGCCTACAAATACTTTGCTTTTGACATGAATATAGGATTGGGGTTAGAGAAAAATTCTGTTATTGAAGATTATAGATCCTTTGATTTTAGAGCCCGTTTGTATACGAGCAAACAATATTTAAATACTTTTTTACAGTATTATCAAGGCTATAGAATATCTGATTTTGACAATTTTTCGATAAATACCGATAACCCGCAAGCTACAAGAAACGATGTGCGAACCATCCATTTTGGATTGCAATATTTGTATGCTTTGAATTACACTAAGTTCTCGCTAAAAGCTCCTTTTGTTTTTAACGAGCTACAGCGTAAAACAGCTGGGAGTTTTGTTTTTGGAGCTAATTTCAATCTTTTAGTTATTGATGGCGATAGCGCATTGATTCCCGTTAATATTCAGCCTGAATTTGGAGATCAACTTCGGGTTGATGATCTAAACAATTTGAGCCTCGGTATCAGTGCGGGGTACATGTTTACTTATGTATTCAAAGAAAACTTTTTTGCTACGGTAAGCATGATTCCGGGTTTAATATATAATAACGGTGATTACTCGGTCACTACTCGAGAAGCTATTCCTCGTCAAATTAACGGACGAATTAAATCTATGAATTCATTGGGGTACAATGCCCGTAGGTTTTTTACCGGTGTTACGTTTGTGGCCGAAGGATACTGGATAAAAATTGCAAAAAACCAACGTGCCGAGGTAAGCCATGGGTCGGCATCTGTTTTTGTAGGATACCGATTTAAGAATTAACACATGATAAAAAAGTTATTTTTAAAAGATCAATTTATACTTGTTCTAATACTGCTAAACTCAGCCATTATTTTCATTACTGGGTTCACTTTAGATAATGGATGGAAACAAGCAATCGTAATTTTTGATAACCTCATCACTTTTCTATTTATTATTGAGATAATTGTAAAGTTTAAATCTTACGGAATTTCAAATTACTTCAAGTCCACTTGGAATAAGTTTGACTTCATTCTGATTGCACTATCCATTCCATCATTTATTGCATTTTCATTTAATATTGAGATAGATGATTTAGATTTCTTGCTTGTTTTTAGAGTATTACGAGTATTTAAGTCTTTCCGATTTTTGAAATTCGTTCCAGGAATTGAACATTTAGTAAGAGGTGTTCAAAGAGCTTTAAAAGCTTCTGTTGTAGTTCTTTTAGGGTTTTTTGTATACATTTTCATTATTGGAATTTTTTCCTTCTATTTATTTAAGGGGATTTCACTTGAATACTTTGGAAACCCTTTGTTGTCAATATACTCGGTGTTTAAAATTTTCACTGTTGAAGGGTGGTTTGAAATACCAGAACAATTAACTACTTCTCTATCTGAATTTAAATCCTTAATGGTATATTTATACTTTGTATTTATTTTACTCACCGGTGGTATTTTTGGTTTATCATTAGTTAACTCGATTTTTGTTGACGCTATGATTAGCGATAATAATGACGCGTTAGAAAAAAAAGTAGATACCCTTGAAAATAAAATAACCGAACTTATTAAACTCATTACCATTGACTCCAAAAAACACTAAACTATGAAACTCGAAAAATTATTTCAAAATTTAAATTCCTTAGAAAAGAATTCATTTATCAAAATCATTGATCTTATTGTCTCTGATTCAAACCATAAAAACAAAGAAGTTGAAGAAATGCTTGCCAACTCCGAGCAATCAGACCTAAAAAGCATGGATAATGAGGTCCTATCAAAATTGTTTGGGTTAGTAAAAAATGAATTTAGTACCGTGATAAAATCGGAATTTGTCAACACCTCTTCTCAACTCGATATATTAATTGATATTATTTCTAGAGACGGAAATTCAATAATGAAGAGGAATTGGTTAGAGAAACTTTATGAAGAAGAACTGAAAAACATCAAGCTAAAAATCAAGGACCTAGAGAGTGAAATCCTAGACCCTAAATCGGACATTGCACCTTCCAGAAAGAGAGATTATCGTATTTATAAAGCCTGTGTTAAAATGGCAATAAGTAATGATGAGTTAAATAATCGAGAATCCAAAATAACAAGTGAAGAGTTGTCCATTTTAGTCACTCTTTCTAATCATTTAGGCCTTTCTCAAGAAGAAACCAAATTAATAAATTACAGTGTATTACCTGTCAGTAATTTAGGAGTTGACACAATAATAAACGAGCTGAAAGCGATAGGAGTAGTTTTTTACTCTAGAAAACATGATACCGTTTATGTTGCCGATGAAATGGTTCGTTTGTTGAGACAAATTCGTAAAAAAGATGTTGCAGACAAGTATCTTAGACGCATACTACGAACATTTAAAGAGCCTCAACTAAACCTTATTTGCAGAGCTCACAACATTAATAGGACTGGAACTTATGATGAGAAATTAAAACGCATAATTGACCAAGGTGTGAATTTTTCAGATCTGTTAATTGAGGACGTCCATAAGCCAGAATCCAAAATACCTGAAAAAAAGAAGTTTATTAATGATATTTGGTCCAATGGATTGGGATTATCAGGCTCTTTAAAGGGTGTAACGTTAGAAGACAAAGTGGAGAATATAATCAAACACTTTGATACCATTGAAAGCGATGAGAAAATAGGAATTTCAATTGATGGGTTTGAAAAACTATTAACTGAACTTTATGAAACCCTTCCAGACTTGAAAGGTCAAATTCAAGAAGAGTTTCAATTACAAAACAGTAATGACCCAGAGCATCTTTCCGGTCACTACCTTTTAGACTATAACATAAAGCCTCGAGATATTTTGTATATAATACCATCTACAGACTTAAATGATTTCATAGCTGAAAGAGGTGTGAAAAAAAGAGGAATTAGCGTAGAGAACATAATGGAAGCATATAAAGATACTGAAAACCTTTATCTTGAAAACTATGTGAATATTGCATTCCGAGACCTAAATACGCTCAAAGAAAATGGAATCACAATTAAGGAATCAGAATTAGGTTTGAAATTTGAGGATTTAACCAGTTCAATTTTTACCCAGTTAGGATTTAATGTGGATGACACTCTAAAAAAATCATTGAACACTAAAAAAGATAAAATGGACGTCCTTCTAAACCTAGGAGATGGTGAACTAATCCTTATCGAATGTAAAACAGTAAAAGAAAGCGGATACAATAAGTTTAGCTCCGTTTCTAGACAAATGAAATCCTATACAAACCTGGCTAAACTTAATGATTATAAAATCATTAAATCCCTTCTCGTAGCGCCTGATTTTAGTGATGATTTTATTAATGAAACCGCTGAAGAATATGACTTAAACTTATCTTTAATTACAGCTCAATCTTTACTAAGTATATTAGACGGATTTAAACATGCTAAAAAGCACTCTCAATTTCCTTATAAATTGTTGATGCGAGATGTGCTAATCAAAGAAGATCGAATTATTAAAGCAATAATGAAATGACACGCGTTTCAAAGAGTTCCTTAACGTTGAAGAGGGACTCTTTGATTTATTTAAATACTCTTTAAATAAAGCGTCTCCACTTTGGTTCTTGCCCAAGGAAATTTTCGCAAAAACTTAAGAGATGATTTCACCGATTGGTTATTTTGGAAACAATTAATATCTATCAAATCACCCAATTCATCCCAACCATATTCGTCTACCAAAAACTCTAAAATAGTCGCTAGTTTCACTCCATGTAAAGGATTGTTAGGTTGATCTTCTGTTTCTTTATCCTTGTTTTTTTCCATCGCTGCAAAATTAACCTATTCCTGATTAAGTTGGGAACTTTGAATTTCCTTATTTGTACACGTATTTCCTCTATTTTTATCCAAAATTTAATTAATGTATACGCAAAGAAGATTTCCATTTAAGAGCCTTATCTATTGGACGAAAAGAGAGTTGCTATTTTTCATAATATTATCTATTGTAGCTACCATATTATTTGAGTATTTCAATATAAAATGGCTTCAAATTCCGTTCACTCCATTGGGTTTAGTCGGAACGGCTGTTGCTTTTATGATTGGTTTTCAAAACAATGCGGCCTATGACCGTATTTGGGAAGCTCGTAAGATTTGGGGTGGAATTGTAAATACTTCCCGCAGCCTGATACTAACCGTGAAAGATAGTTTTTACGTTCACAACAACGAGGTTCGAGAAGACGAGAAAGAAGAGCTACGTATCATTACTAAACGACATATTGCTTGGCTAAATGCTTTACGATATGCTATGCGTACTAAAAAGAAATGGGAAACCTCTTATGTAACAGAAGACTCGAACGAAAATCAATATTGGGTGGTTCCAGAACACATTACGCCTATTGAGGAGGAGTTGCAGTGTTATTTATCAGAAGCGGAGTTTGCGTATGTCATGACCAAAGAAAATAAGCCAAACGCTATTATTAACTTACAGTCGCAACATTTTAGAAAGTTAACGGATCAAAAAAAGTTTTGGGACTTTACGTTACTGCGGTTACAAGAAATGCTACAAGAACTAACCACTCTTCAAGGTAAATCAGAACGTATTAAGAACTTCCCTTATCCAAAACAGTATGGAAGTATTGGGTATCATTTTGTACATATTTTCATGTGGTTGATTCCATTGGCTATTATCCCTACTTTTTCAAAAATGGGTATAGGTCTTGCCGAAACAAATCCGTTTATTAGCGTCTATTTTGTTTGGTTAAACATTCCTTTTACGGTAATCGTAATATGGGTATTTAACACCATGCTTCGTATTGGTTTAGCGGGCGAAAATCCATTTGAAGGGTCTCCAAACGATGTGCCTATTTCTACCATTTCTAGAGGTATTACTCGAGACATTCTACAAATAATTGATGAGGAAGAAGAAAACATTCCTAGTCAATTTGAGGAAGTGAATCATATTCAGATGTAAGTAAACACATCAAAAAGGGGAGTCGTCAAAGGCTCCCCTTTTTCTTTACAATAATTCTCCAGCTAGGTTAGCCAATTCGCTTCGTTCTCCTTTTTCGAGGGTGACATGCGCAAAAATTTCATTGCCCTGTAACCGATCAATAAGATAAGAAAGTCCATTGGAATGTTCATCCAAATAGGGAGTGTCAATTTGATAAATATCTCCCGAAAAAATCATTTTAGTATTCTCACCTGCTCGGGTAATAATGGTTTTGATTTCGTGTGGCGTTAGATTTTGAGCTTCATCTACAATAAAAATCACGTTACTCAAACTACGCCCTCTAATATATGCCAAAGGTGTAACCAAGATTTTTTCTTGAGCTACCATTTCCTCAATTCTATGGTAGTTGGGGTCCGTTTCCCTCCATTGATTTTTAATAAACTTCAAATTATCCCAAAGCGGCTCCATATAGGGGTTGATCTTAGATTTAATATCTCCCGGCAAGAAACCCAGATCTTTATTACTTAACGGAACGATGGGTCTCGCTAAATAAATTTGCTTGTATTGCCTTCTACTTTCAATAGCTGAAGCTAAAGAGAGTAATGTTTTTCCTGTACCTGCAACCCCTTGTAAACTCACCAACTTCACATCTGGATTTAAAATCGCATGAATGGCAAATGTTTGCTCCGCATTTCTAGGCGTAATTCCGTAACAACTTTGTTTATCCACCCTTTCCATCACCCTGTCTACTGGGTTATAGACTGCCAAAACAGATTTACCAGACCCTTGAAGAATGTAATATTCATTATTCACTAATTCTAAAAAAGAAAAATCTTCTGCCGGCACTTTCCCCTCCGAAAACAAAGTGTCTATAAGCTCTTCTGGAACATTTTCAATATGATTTTTACCCGTTTTAATATGATGAAGATCTTTAATCTTTCCCGTCTCATAATCTGCGGCATTAATACCAACGGCTTTCGCTTTTAACCTCAAATTGATATCCTTTGAAACCATGGTTACCCGGGCCTCTGGATTTTCTTCGGCTAAATTAATAGCGGCATTTAAAATCTTATGATCGTTTTTATTTCCCCCAAAAATCAGATCTGCTTCGGTCTGCCCTCCTTGGCCCTCCATAATTACTTTAAACCTTCCTTTAGTAGGACCGTTTAATTGATTCCACTCTTGCAGTAAATGTTCTTCTGATAAACGATCTAGCGTACGAATAAATTCGCGAGCTTCAAAATTCTTGGTGTCGCTCCCTTTTTTAAAATTATCTAATTCCTCTAAAACAGTGATGGGAATAGCCACATCGTTATCCTCGAAATTATTAATAGAGTTATGGTCAAATAAAATAACTGAAGTATCCAGTACAAAAATTTTATTTTGCTTTTTCTTCTTAGCCATGATGTCAATTTAAGCGGTTAGTACTTTTAATAACTGAATCTAAAGGTCGGAAATAATTGTGAATTATACGAGATCTAAATGTTAATTTTTCAACATCAAAAACAGTAGCATCTATTATTTAATACCACTGATAACCTCTCTAAAATTAATCTAAAAATGTACCTTGCCGCATGAATGCATCTGAAGCAACAAATCACGTTTACATAGATACGCCAGAAGGATTACAGCAATTTTTTGATCAAAACAAAAACATTTCTTGGTTGGGGTTTGACACCGAGTTTGTGGGTGAACGCACTTACTTCCCCATTTTATGTCTCCTTCAAGTAGCTACAGAACATGGAAATTATTTAATAGATCCAAAAGCTTTAGAGGATATTGGATTATTCTTAGAGATGGTTCAAAATCCGGCAATTGTGAAAATTACACATGCCGGTGAAAACGATTACCGTTTACTTTTTCAAGAGTTTGGAATCTTACCGGTAAATGTTTATGACACGCAGATTGCCGCTGGTTTTATTGGGTATAATTACCCTATTTCATTTGCCAATTTATTGCAAGGTGAGTTACGCGTCAACTTAGACAAAGGACCAGCCGTGTCGGATTGGGAATCGAGACCCATTTCAAAAAAGCAATTGCAATATGCGCTAAATGATGTGATTTATTTGGAACGTTTATGGAAAGGCATCACTAAAAAACTCGAGGCGAAAAACCGAGAAAATTGGGTAACCGAAGAGTTTAATAAGTTGCAAACTGCTAAAGCGTATGAAACCATTCCAAATAAAGAGTTTTTAGCCAGTAGCTTA
This sequence comes from Salibacteraceae bacterium, assembly GCA_047610145.1. Lineage (GTDB taxonomy): Bacteria > Bacteroidota > Bacteroidia > Flavobacteriales_G > Salibacteraceae > CAJXZP01. The sequence goes on from JBLFZF010000008.1 coordinate 24,134, forward strand.
CTTCCAAAAATTAATGTGGCCGAAAAATTATTTTTAATGCGCTTATACCAATGGCGTATTGACATGGCTGAAAAGAAAAACAAACCGAAAGAGCGGGTTTTACAGAAAAAATTGATTAGCCATATTGTAAAAGGAGTCAAGGGAGGCAAAAGCAACCTTCATAACAATCGTTTAATTCCTCCACACATTATTGATAAAGATGGCGGAACATTTGTAAGCTTGTATACCCAAGAAGAATCTCCTGAAGAAAAAAAGGTTTTAGACCTTATTTCTAATCACGTACCCATCAAACCAAGAATTGATGCGGTAATGGACATCTTATATTTGGGTATTAAGATTATCTGTAGTGAAAATAGAATTGCCCCAGAGCTAGTTATTGATCGATCTAGATTCAAACAAATGAAATGGGATTTACCCTATTTTGATGAATCGCTAGATACTGGATGGAGAAAAGAGTTGTTAGGAGACAACGTTATCAACGGCATAAAAAACAGAACCAAACTTATGGTTGATACAAAAAGTGAATTCTTTGGTCTAAAAATGTAATGTTGTTGGCTATCAAAATCAAATAAATACGGTAAAACCTAAATGGGTTTCCTACTTTTGCTGTTCAATTAAATCAAAAAATAAAATGGAATCATTATTAGCTACATTTAAAACTACCCACTATTTTTTAATGGTGGCCTTATTGGTGTTTTTAGTTTTCACCATCGGTAAATTTGCATTCAAAAAGTCAGATGGTTCGCCATTTGGAGCTATGGAAGACAAAACCACCTTATTGGTTTTAATCATTTCTCATTTGCAATTATTAATCGGGCTTTTTCTTCTATTTGTTGGCCCAATGAGCAACAACTTTGCGAACATGGGGGGTGTAATGAAAGATTCCTATTTACGTATGATGACTGTGGAGCATCCTTTGACCATGATTATTGGCGTTGCTTTAATCACTATTGGACGTATAAAAATGAAAAAGAAGTCAGAAGCGGGTGCTAAATACAAAACGATCATTATTTTTTTTAGTATCGCTTTGGTATTGTTTTTAAGTAGAATTCCTTGGAATCATTTGAATGGGTAAAATGTATGATACTGCGACTGTCCGCGAAAAGGCAGTACTGATTGGGTTAATCACCCCTCAGCAAGATGCTGAAAAGGTAGAAGAGTACTTGGCAGAATTAGATTTCTTAGCCAAAACTATTCATATAGACACGGTGAAGAAATTTACCCAAGGAATGCAAAAGGCCGACTTAAAGACTTTTGTAGGAAAGGGTAAATTAGAAGAAATCAATCAATATGTCAAAGCAAACGATATTGCGGTGGTCATTTTTGATGATGATTTAACACCCTCTCAACTGCGTAACATTGAGAAGGAACTGAACGTAAAAATTTACGATAGAAGTTTACTAATTCTCGATATTTTTCAATTTAGAGCGCAATCTGCTCAAGCAAAAACGCAGGTTGAATTAGCACGCTCTAAGTACTTATTACCACGACTTACCAATCTATGGACTCACCTCGAACGTCAACGTGGAGGAACGGGTACAATGGGTGGTTCTGGAGAGAAAGAAATTGAAACCGATAGGCGTGATATTCGTAAAAAGATATCTCTGCTAGAAAAAAAGCTAAAACTCATTGACAAACAAATGTTTACCCAACGTCAAAATCGGGGTAAATTAGTGAGAATAGCGATTGTAGGTTACACCAACGTAGGTAAATCTACACTAATGAATCTCTTGAGTAAATCAGAAGTTTTTGCAGAAAACAAGTTGTTTGCAACGTTAGACACTACCGTTAGAAAATTGGTTATTCATAATTTACCGATGCTTTTAACAGATACCGTTGGGTTTATTAGAAAACTCCCAACACAATTGGTCGAGTCTTTTAAATCTACTTTAGATGAAGTAAGAGAAGCTGACGTATTGCTTCATGTGGTAGATATTTCACATAACAACTTTGAAGATCATTACCATACGGTGAATAAGGTTCTATCTGAAATTGAGAGTGCCGATAAACCGACCATTGTCATCTTCAATAAAATTGATGCCTACGAATCTATTGACGAAGGAGAGTTTGACTATACCGGTGAAGGGGAACATCATGTGAGTTTAGCCGATTTAAAAACAACATGGATGGCGCAGTTAAACGATAAATGCATATTTGTTTCTGCCAAAGAAAGAGAAAACCTTCCTCAATTACGTGAAGACATTTATACCCTTGCAAAGAGTATTCATTCTTCCCGTTTCCCTTACCACGACTTCTTGTATTAATAAATAGAATGAAAAAGATATTTGGAATAGTTATTTTATCCGTCATCGGATTAGCTGCATTTATGTCTATGAGTAAAAAGGGAGAACCACTTTTAACCATAGGAGATTCTATTCCATTATTCGAGTTACCCCAAGAAGACAGTCAGATTTTCAATATAGAAAATGTCATTGGGAAGAAAAATTTGGTCATTTACTTCTATCCTATGGACGACACTCCAGGATGCACTAAAGAGGCCTGTAAGTTCAGAGATGATTTTGAAGATTTTACTGATTTGGATGCCATGGTTATTGGAATAAGCTCCGACTCTCCTGAATCACATGCCCAGTTTGCTGCAAAAAACAATTTACCGTTTACGTTACTTAGCGATGAAGATAGCGCGGTAAGATCGTTATTTGGAGTTCAAGGAAACTTCATGGGTCTCATTCCAGGCAGAGTCACCTTCATTGTAGACAAACAAGGGATAATTCAACATGTATTTAATTCTTTGACTAACGCAGAACAGCACGTAGCTGAAGCGAAGATGGTTTTACAAAACCTAAATTAGTATGAAGTATCAAAGATTATCTTCTGCAGAGCTAGCGAATTTAAAAGATGACTTTATTCGTTTCATCGCTTCTCAAGGTTTAGATGCCGCTGCTTGGACAGAAATGAAAAATTCCAATATAGAAGAAGCCGAAGAAATCATTCATATCTATAGCGACCTAGTCTACGATCAAGCTTTAGGCAAATGCCAGTTTATCGAACATGTTAGCGCAAAAGAGTTTAAAGCTATTCGTTTTGATGATACCGAGTCTTTGGTAAAAGGGCTGAAAGTAAAAGAAGGATCTAAAATCAATTTAAACACGCCAGATTTTCATACAAGTGTTCAAAAAGGATTGGAGAATCAAGAAGTCGAAGTGTTTACAGCCATAAAAAAACACGATCAGCTAAGAGAACAAGAGATGTATGGATGGATTAAAAAAGGTGGATACATGGCAGATGAAAAGTGGTTTATTGAGATTTCTCGATTAATTGACCATTTAAAACAGGCACGTTAATCATAATAGAAGTTCCATGTCGTTTAGAAGAAGACACCTCAATAGTTCCATTAATTAACGCTACCCTACTCAACACGCCTTTCATTGTGATACCCGGAGCATCCTTATTGTAATTAAAACCTACCCCATTATCTTCAATAGCTAAAACCAATTCAGCGTTATGATGAAAAATTTGCACATCCACTTGCGTAGCTTTCGCATGCTTTTCAATACTACTTAAACTACTTTGAATAATTCGATACAGTTGTTTAGATATTGCTCTATCCAGTACATTAGGTAAATCAAAGAGTTGTAAGTTTATTTTTAGTTCCTCGGCTTGATGTGTAAATATTAAATGCCTTAACGATATCAAAAACTCATCGGTTTGAAACGAAGGGGGAGATAACTCGTGAGAAATTCTACGAACTCGCTTTCCTAAGTCTTCCAGCTTTCTTAGCAGTGATTCGCTACTTTCCGGACTTCTTTCTAACTGGCGCTTTAAATGACTTAACCTACTCCCAATATCATCATGTAAATCAGATGCAATTTGTTTCTTCTCCTCCTCTACGCCTTGAATATAAGAATCTACTAATTGTTTCTTACTAGAATGAATCATGTCTACCAACTTCAATCTCTCCCCATCATTTATCCTACTCCAATAAGCCAAACCTATCGCAAATACCACCGCCTCGATCATAGACCCAAAAAACAACGGAGATATGGCCATTACACTCTCATTTACCCAACCTGACTCTACCAAGATTATGGACATACCCGCAGCTAATACGGCCATAAAAGCAACCAAAAAAAACAGGACTACTATTTTTTGTTTCTTAAAAGTAAGGATGGAAGTACTTAGTACCACAATGAAAGATAGGAGAAGGGCCAAGTTTTGTGAATTTAAATACACAATGGTTTGAGCCGAACGCCACCAAGGAGTAAGCACCCAATACAAGGTAGTGACAACCAAGAAAGAAATGATGATGTTGTACACTATATTCCATTTAGGAAGTAAGCTTTCAATATTCAATAACAATCGAATAAAATGTAGCAATGCGGAAGTACTCAATGTCACAAAAATGGGCCGCGAGTAATCGTTAAACCAATTCTGATTTGGATACCCGATTTGAAAAAACAAACCAATATGCGCTAATAAATACAACCCCAAAAACGCCAGGTAAAAGGCATACCAAAAAAATATACTTTGCCCAATAATATAATAGACAAACAGCGAAAAAACGACTATCAGAAGCAAAACTCCGAAGTAAATTCCAAAAATAAATAGACTATCATTTTCCATTTTATCAAAACCTGTCCTTGATAAAATTTGAATAGGAATACTGACAGAAGCATTTCTTTTATCTACTTGAATCAAATAGGTTTTTAATCCATCTGACGAGATAATTACTGGAAACACCACATTTCTATTAACGATGGTCCTATCGTAAAATGGCATGCCATCTCCCCCAAAATAAACCAATTCTAAGACCGTATCATTTTTAACCTCCCATACTTTTACAAAGTCGAGATGTGGGTTATTAATCACAACCACATTTTCTGAAGATTCAGAACCGGAGTTGCGTACCCTAAACTTCAACCAAAAATAATCGGTAGAAAAACCAAAGCTAGTAGATTGAATAGGGCTGATTGCCGAATCGCCTTTCATTTTCATCCATACGCTTTCTGGGCTAATATCTTCCTGATTTTGAAACACCTGTATATACGGGTTTAACCGAGTAGGGGGATACTCACCTTTAATCACAAAATGAGACGCTGCCCCATAACTAGACAAAGCACCTACCATAAACAAGCTAAACAGCCAAAAAAATCTAGCGTTCCAAATTTTATATACGGTATGGCTACTCATGAATAATTTTAAGCGCTATTAATATAGAAACCCCTTTACCTGCAGAACTAGCCAAATTGAAAGACCCACCCATTTCGGAAACCCTATTTTTCATGTTAAGGATGCCAATTCCGTCAGCCTTCTTTTTAGAATCAAACCCAACTCCGTCATCTTCAATAGTCAACAAAAATTCGTTTTCGTTTTCATAAATCTGAATCTCTACATAAGTAGCCTTGGCATACTTTTCTATGTTTTGAATAGCTTCCTGCACTATTCTAAATAAGTGGTTTTCGTTTGATTTTAGTAGCGAACTGGAATAATTAAAATGTGTAAACCTGATAGTCACCTCCCCATTATTTCTTGTGCTCACCAACTTCTCAATATTTTGAACGAGCCCAGAGTTGCTTTTTATATTGGTTGCTGTTAGCTCTGAAGTAACGAGCTTTATGTCATCAATTAATTGAGCCAAGTCTTTCTTAATGACTTTGTCAGAATGCACTAAACTGGCCGTTAGGCCTTCCATTTCACTGATTACAAAAAGCTGTAGCTCCTGACTAATTCTATTCTTTTCTTCTTCCATTCCATTTAGGTAAGATTGGAGAAAGTTGTTTTTTGATTGGCGTATTTCTTGCCAAAGCGACTCATTTTTATCATTTAATTTTTTTATACGAAACAAGACAGCTATGGAATAGGAGAAAATATGACCAACCATAAACACAAATCCCAACACTAAAAAAACACTCGAACCATCTATTTTTATGTGCGCTATTGAAAGAGATAAACCCGATAGCAACAAGGCAAAAAGAGATATTTTTAAAAACTGTTTTTGAAGAGTTGATAGTTCACTATCTATGAATACACAATACATTACAATACTAATAACCGCAACCAGGACGACTCTACTTAAAACAGTAATAGAGACAGACTCTGGATAAATTAGCTGTAAACCACTGAATAACAATTCAATAAAAAAACCAATATTCATCCATTGATGAGGAGATGGATACAAAGTTTTAGACTCGAGTACCCATTGAAAAAAGTTTTTAAAAGCTAAGAATACAATTACGGCATTTAAAAATTTGAAATATCTCAGTCCTGTTGACCTCACATTAAACAAATAGTCATCAGAAATCACTAATAATACAGAGATAGCCAACGTATATATAAAGAACCATAAGAATAAGCGCTGTTTTACATTTAGATAAATCAGAAAGGCATAAACAAGCAAAATAAGAACGAACCCAAAAAAGAGCCCTATTTCAAAATAATAGATGGAAGGATCGTTAATTAAAAAAAATTCAAACACCCCCTGCTGATCTAGAAAATTTTCAGATGACACTTGATTTTCTGTCGCCCCTAAAGATTGAGATATAATACTAAATGTATTTCCCAAAAACAGAATGAAAAAAATACCTGTGGTTCGTACACCCATTAATAAGACCTTGTTATTGTAAAGGTATAGATTATAGGTAAAATCCGCAAGTGCGCTAGTTCATTAAATCATACTTATTCGCAAACCCAATTAACTCGCTCAAGTTTTTCACTTCTAACTTCCTATAAATGTTTCTTCGATGCGTTTCTATTGTGTTCACCGACAAAAACAGTAGGTTGGCAATTTCTTGGGTCGTATTACCCTTCACAACTAATTGAACAATTTCCTTTTCACGCATTGTTAACTTCAATACACTAGAAAAAGACTCCTTGAAAAGCATATGATCTGGGTTATTTAGGCCCTCTTGGATGTAGAATTTATCTGTATTATGTTCTCGCATCACTGCCAAAAGAGTATCGTCAGACACATCTTTTAGCACGTAAGCGTTTGCTCCCGCCTCTTTTGCTTTTTTGATCATAGTAGGGTCATCATACATCGTAATCACAATGATTTTGATCGGTAAGTGTCTCCTCCGAATCTCATCCATTACCTCAAACCCGTTTAACCCGGGTACATTTAAGTCAAGTAATAAAATATCAATTTCTAGAAAAGGAACTCTTCTTGCCGTATTCGTTCCATTTTTTGCAACTTCCACTAACTCAAACTCTGTAGGACACGACTTAATAATACCTATTAAACCATCCATAAATATTTGATGATCCTCGCAAATAAAAACTCTTTTTAAACTCACAATATGTCCGTCTAGTTAGTTAGCCCAGAACCAAAGTACACTTTACCAAGTGAATTATTACAATTCAATTATTCTTTTAACCCAAAGTCCTTCTTCCTATCCAAATTGCTTATTATTGTATATATACATAATCAGTACATTGAATAAATTATTTATTTCGTTCTTAGTTTTTTACGGCATTAGTCAGGCCACTCTTGCAAATACAACTATTGATTCTCTAAATCATGTCAATGATTCTTTACGTAAACAAAATTTATCGGGTGTACGATTCTTGGTATTTGCAGAATTAGCGGCAGCATATGAAAAAATAAAGGATACGTCTAACCTCGTGAGTTCTACTATTGAAATGGCCGAAATGAGTCGTTCATCGGGTAGTCAGTATATTGCGTTGGATATCTTAACCGAACTTACAAATTCTTCTTATCAAATAAACCCCGCTCAAGAAATAAAGATTAATTTAATAAAAGGAGCCTCCTTCTACGAAGTTCCAAACAAAGATAGTTCGATTCTTTTTTCGCGTAAGGGGCTCGAATTAAGCAGGCTGTATAAAATAGATAGGTATAGACCATTATTAATGAATCTACTCGGGTCTAGCTACATAAAATCCAATCAAGACTCCGCCCTAAAATGGATTAACCTTTCTGTTCAAGGTTTTTTAGCCCAAAAAGATACCAATGGCTCTATTCTACCTAGAATCAATTTATCAATACTTTATTATGACTTAGGAAAATTAGAAGAAAGTAGACGTGTTTTAGAAGAGGCAATAGTTGATTTAGATCAAAATGATGTACTCATTTATAGAAAAATGTGTTACGCCAGTTTATCCGTTACCTACCTCTCTTTGCATAATTACGAAAAGAGCATCCATTTTCTAAATTTACGAGACAGCGTTAGTCTTGAAATCAATAACAACCAAATACAATTTCAAGTCTCTCAATTCCAATCCAAACTAGAAGAAGAACAAATATCTCGAGAGTTAATGACTTTGGAGACTAAAATTGAGATGATTGAACTAGAAAATCAAAGAAATAGCATTTTAGTCACCTTTAGTTTAATTCTAATCGTTGCCCTAGGTATTGGATTGTTTTTTGCTGTAAAAAACAATCGTAATAAAAAGGAAATAAACAACCTTATTTCTAAAAAAGCGAAAGACTTGGAAACAGTAAATGATTTCAAAAATCAAATCCTCTCTGTTATTAGCCATGATATGCGGTCTCCCCTGGCTCAAGTTATTACTTTTCAACATGCCAAAAACTCAGGAATAAACTTTAGTCCAGACGAAATAAGAGAGATGGATAAAACTATTATGGCTAGTGCCAAAAATGGTTTGCTAATTCTTGATAACCTCCTCAAATGGGCCAGTAATCAGTTTAGTGGCGATGAACTAAAGACAGAGAACTTTAGTGCCAAATTTGTGATTACCCAAATTTTAAATCAGGTAAGCGAACTGGGTAAAGAAAAAGAAATCACCATCCATTCAGACATTGCGAATATAGAAATTCACTCCAACGAAAGCTTGTTTCAAATTATTATAAGGAACCTATTAAGTAATGCGATTAAATTTAGTCCGTTACATTCTGAAATAAGAATTAGTGCCGTGCTCTCTCGCGGCTTTCTAGTTATTCATATTTCTGATCAAGGCCCTGGTATTCCCCCCAAAATTATGGAAGCCATTCAAAATGGCGAAAATGTAAAACCAAAGATTGGTTCTTTTGGAGAAAAAGGAGCCGGTATTGGCTTATCATTCTCTAAAGATTTTGCCCATCGTATTGGAGGTGAAATTACTTTTTCGAAAGAACTTCTTATAGGAACTGAGGCTATTTTTAAAGTACCTATTGGAAAAGTAGATTAAGGCAGATGCCAATCATTATACATGTTGTAACTTAGCCTGTACCACTAAAAGGCCAGAATATGCATAACGTTATTTCTAAAAAAAAGCCAAATTTTCCAGTAACTGAAGATTTACGAGAATATTTAGATGAATTTCAGCGATTGGCCGTTCTACCTATAGAATACAATGATTTAACACGGTATGACAACTCTTTTCCATTACTAGATGCCGAAGGAAATGACACTTTTTGGCACACCGTTAGCTTTGGCCCCTCCAACAGAGACGAAGTATATCTGGGCTTACTAGAAATTTATGTAAGCCTTATCTCCTCTGGTACTTTAGAAGCAATGGCACACTTATCGGTAGAAAGAATTGATTATTGTCTTTTTGGAAACTCTAATCCATTTCGGATAAAAATAATTAATCGAGTTAACGACAATTACGATTATTACTACATCAAAAAAGCAGATGCCTCTAGAGTCTACGGATTAGAGTTAGAACATATTCTTTCTCCCAACAAAATCAATTACCTTGTTCATAATCAAACCTTAGTAGAAGAACACATTTTAGGTATTCCAGGGGATGTCTTTATTAATCATACCATTAATACTGAGACGCATAATATGGTGCGTTTATCTAAAGAGTTTGTGAAGTTTAACGAACGTTCTTTTGTGCGTCTATTAGGAGATATGCGTGATTATAACTATGTAATAGATATGACTCCTGATTTTGATCAGATACAATACCGTATCAGAGCTATTGATTTTGACCAAGAAGCTTTTGAAGGAAACATAAAAATGTATTTACTCCAATTCTTTAAGGAGAATGCTAAATTCGTTTCCTTATCTTTAAAATTCATTAGTAAAGAGTCCGTGTATCAATACCGATTAGAGGAACGGTCATTAATGGCCAAACGACTTCGCTTATCTATGTATCAGTATAAAAAACTCAATAAAATACTGATTAACGATGAAATATCTACCCCAGAAAAAGTAGCCGAGTTAGCCGAAGGGTTAAATAAATATCACACCACAGATAGTTTCTCTAGGTGTCAAAAAATGGGAGAGTTAATCAACCAAAACATCTCTATTTGCTTGAAAATACCTCTAAATCAGCTAATTGCACCTTAAAAATTGTAAAAAAAAGAAAATGCAACATCCACTCCGCTACTGCTAATTTTATCAAAATTTGGATTCAACACATCAAAATTAGCAGGCACATCTTGACCTTGCTTCCTAGTAAAACGCTCTAAGCGATAGCGCAATCCACCTGAAAAACTTACATTTCCCAACAAATAAACACCTGCAAAACCAACTTGCAAGCCATTTGAACCAGAGTACTTGATGACTTCTGTATATCCGCTCATTTTAACAATAAGCTCTTGAGGCATAGAGAAAGATGCCCCACCGTTAAAATCCATCACAAAACGTTTATTGATAGGTACAAAGTACTTCCCATTTAATTGAATCACATATCTATTAAAAGAATATCCTTGCTCATTAATTCCATTGACTCCTGTAGTGGTATAAAAATCAGTTGTTTTAGCGTAAGACACGGAAGTTTCTACATAAATATTTTCGACTAGTTTAAATCCAAATCCTAATTCTGGAATAATACCACTACCTAGTTCTATTTGTAAAGATCTTGGAATATCCGTGGATGTTCCCTCTAGCTCCGATTCATAGGTATATTTATTCATACCCATTCCAAAGCTAAATCTGCCCACAAAATAAAATTCGCTATGCTCAAATTGAGCTGAGACAGAAAAGGAAACGAAAAAAAAGAAAGCTATTAAATAGTTGTGCATACCATGTGAACCTAACCCACAAAGGTATTACTCATTCCGATCTTCTATAGACGCTACATGTTACTTTTAAACATCTAAAAGTGGGCAACATATATGGAATAGGGGTTACTTTTTGCCCGTACTACCAAAGCCTCCAGACCCTCTATCACTCTCTTCAAGTGCGGTCACTACATCCCATGAAATTTGTTCATGCTTGGCAATAACCAATTGTGCAATTCTTTCGCCATCTTCAATAACAAATGGTTGGCTAGAAAGGTTTACCAATATTACACCAACCTCACCACGGTAATCGGCATCAATAGTACCAGGAGCGTTCAAAACAGTGACCCCATTTTTATAAGCTAAACCAGATCTTGGACGAACTTGCGCTTCATACCCCACCGGAAGCTCCATGAAAATACCCGTTTTAACCAAAGTACGTTCCAAAGAATTAAGGGTAATCGACTCCTTTATATTTGCTCTAATATCCAATCCAGCCGCTGAAACGGTAGCGTATTCTGGCAAATCGTGTTTGGATGTATTGATTACTTTAACCTTTAATTTATTTTCCATTGTTCTATACTTTTTTCCGGACTAATTTCATCATTTTCAACGAAACATCCATAATCAATATTCTCGGGTTAGCGTTTCTAGAAATATGATATTCTGCATCTTCAAACAACTGCACCATTTCCAAAGCATTCAACTCATTCACATAGGGTGAAAACTTAGCAATAAATGCCATTTCTGAACCACCTGTCATTTGAATACTCGCATCTGAGTAGTTCATTATTAAACTCTCTCTAAACACGTGTAATCCATACCTAAAAAACGCCATCATTCGCTCTCTACCCATTTTAGATAAAGTTTCTGACCACTGCATCAACTCCATAAATTCCTTTTGCCACAAATAACGCATCCACTTGATAAACATATCCTGATTAAAATGACGCACTTCATTTTCTCCAATCAATTTTTGTGCTTCCAAGTAATTGCCTTGTGCAATTTTAGATATAGTTTGAGCCTGTTCCTGTTCTACGTGATGTTTAGTCATCAAGGCTTCCGCTAATTCAGGTTGAGAAATAGGTTTTAAATTTACCATTTGCACGCGCGACTGAATGGTAGGTAATAATTGCTCTGGACTTTGACTCACCAGCAAAAACACAGTTCTCTGAGGAGGTTCTTCTAAAATTTTCAATAATTTATTTGCGGTGGCCGTATTCATTTTTTCAGGCAACCAAATCAACATTACTTTGTACTTGGATTCATAAGGTTTAAGAGTTAGATCTTGCAAAATTTCTCTTGCCTGATGTACATTTATTGCTCCTTGTTTATTTTCAATCCCCAAATGAGCTAGCCAATCCCCATTAGCCATGTACGGGTTCTTAAGAAGCGACTCTCGCCATTCAAAAACAAAATCTTTCGAAATTATTTTAGTCCCCGTTACTTTTTTTGTAGAGTTTATTGGATAACAAAAGAAAAAGTCGGGATGAATATACTTAGAACACCTCAACATAGCAGAAGATGGATCTGGACTATTTTGAGAAAGTAAATAATTACCAAATGCCAGAGCTAACGGTAAATTACCCGACCCTTCATTACCCGTAAACATTAAGGCATGACTAACTCTTCCAGTATCAACCATGTTTTTTAGTTGAGACTTTAAATTTTCATGTCCTATAACATCGTCAAAGCGCATCGGCTCGAAAGTAGTCTTTACCTCCTACTATTCCTACGTTTTCAATGCTTCAGACCATCCAATTTGTAAACATTTAATCTCCCCTTTTTAACCATTCACACGTTAGCTTAAACGCGAACCATAGAATAGCTTGTCTAAAATGATAAAAACACGACAAAAGCCTTTATTATTTTGTAAAAAAATACGACTATTGATAGGCGTAAAAACTCCAAGACATGAAGACTGTTAATGATGTGAATTTTGAAGGGAAAAAAGCCCTTATCCGTGTAGATTTCAATGTGCCCTTAGATGAAAATCTAAACATCACAGATGACACTCGTATTCAAGCTGCATTGCCGACCATTCAAAAAATTTTAGCAGATGGAGGCGCTGTCATTTTAATGTCGCATTTGGGGAGGCCTAAAAACGGCCCAATAGAAAAATATTCTTTAAAACCTGTGGCTACTCATTTAGAGTCCATCCTAAATTGCCCCGTAAAATTTGCTCCCAACTGCGTGGGTTCAGCTACCGAAAACTTAGCTAATAACCTGCAGCCCGGTAACGTATTATTGTTAGAAAATCTTCGCTTTTATTCAGAAGAAATGTCGGGCGATGAAACCTTTGCTAAATCATTGGCTGTTTTGGGGGATGTATATGTGAACGATGCCTTTGGAACCGCACATAGAGCTCATGCTTCCACCGCAATTATTGCAAAATTCTTTCCTATCCACAAAGTATTTGGATTGCTAATGGCGAAAGAATTGAATAATGTGGAAATGGTTATGAAAAACCCAAAGCCCCCATTTACTGCTATTATTGGAGGGGCTAAAGTTTCTTCGAAAATTAGCATTATCGAAAACCTTTTGGATAAAATTGATAATCTAGTTATTGGGGGAGGAATGGCCTATACATTCATTAAAGCGCAAGGAGGAACTATAGGAAACTCTTTAGTTGAAGATGACTATTTAGAAATGGCGCTAAAAGTGATTCGCTTAGCCGATGAAAAAAATGTGCAAATTTTACTACCGGAAGATTCTGCTATAGCCAATGATTTTAGTCCCACAGCAGATCATTCAGAATGTGCCACTAAAAGCATTCCTGATGGTTGGATGGGTATGGATATAGGTCCAGATGCCATAGAAAAATATAAAACATGTATTGAAAACTCTCAAACCATTCTTTGGAACGGTCCTATGGGAGTTTTTGAATTTGATAAATTTGAAGAAGGGACTAAACAAGCGGCTTTCGCTGTAGTTAGAGCCACTGAAGCAGGCGCTTATTCTTTAGTCGGTGGTGGTGATTCAGTAGCTGCGGTGAATAAATACGATTTAAAAGATCACGTTAGTTATGTATCTACGGGAGGTGGAGCATTATTAGAATTAATTGAAGGGAAAGAATTACCGGGAGTAGCTGCTATATTAAAATAGCCTACTTACGGCAACGAAACCAAAACACCCATAAAAACCGCTCCATTATTGTAGCGGTTTTCTTTTTTATACCCCAATTGTTTGTAAGCGTAGCCAAATTCTACACCCACTTTTACTTTCTGAATGGGAAGTACTATGCCCACACCTATATTGGCTAAAATGGGTGCCCCAATATCTGTTCGTTCGTTAATTGAGTCCGTATTATTATATGAAAGTGTATACATCGACTCTAATGTCAAGGCCGTACCTAGTTGCGCTTTTAAAAATAGACCATTGCTAGGCACTAAATTAAATTTAGCGATAGCCAATAAAGGAACTCGATTTTCAGTGATTGAAAGAGTGTCTAACAAGTCCACATTAACACGCTCAAACCCGAAACCAAGTCCGAATTGAATTTTTTTATACGCTATCGGGTAAATAGAAAACAACCCGGAAATAGCCGATATGCGTACTTCTTTGTTTTTAGTACCATTGGAGTAATTGGTTTCAATTTTATTGTTTCCGGTTACATTAAAATAAAAATTTAAATCCATTTTAGGCATGGAATCTACTTCCCCATCTTGAGCGTTAACAGGGCTATAAAAGAAAGAGAAGCTTACTAATAAAATGGAAGTAATCAAGTGGCGCATTAGCGAAAAGTTGAGTAAGCAACTAAGATACTATTTTATTGGAAAACATACTTTATGGTAAAACTAAATCCGAAATTATCTTTTACCTCAGGCAATGCATATGCCCCATACCTATAAAACACGCCTAAACCAATACCACTGGTATTCATAACCAAAACATTATCTAGTAATATACCCGATTCAAAGAAACCTTTTTCCATGGTCTCATAGGTGAAATCTTGATGAAACTCTGGGGTATCAAGGGTGCCCCAACCAGCAGCAGTTACAAACGAAATTTCAGGGGCTGAATACGGTTTCTTGTACATAGCGCCTATGTTATAATGAAAAAACCCAGACGCATAGCTTTGAGAAACAAATTCATTAGGAGCCATGGTATTAAATCCATTTTCAATATACAGGTTTATTCCGTTGACTCGCATTCCGCTTCCAAAATGAAGAAGCGACAATGGGACATCACCCATTGTGGTACCACCCGAAAATTGAAACCCAATTTCTCCGACTCCCTTAATCAAGTAGTTTTTAGAAACCTTCACATCAATTTTTTGATAATTAAATGAACTTCCTAACACCTCATCGGCCGCTGCTAAACGCACCCAAACATAGGGGTACTTCGTGCCCATAGAAATGTTTTTATTGAAACTACGGATGTACTTTTCTCGAAGCCCAAACCGAAAAGCCCAACCTATTTCCGCTCGGTTAAACGATTTGTTTGGCGTTAATACCGTATCCCCGTTTGGTACGTAGGTATACGAATGCGAGTAGGATTGAGAATAGTTATTGAAAAATACTTTGTTCTGAAAATCACGAATAGCCCTAAACGTTACGTAGGCCTCAAACCCTTCAATATGATCCATTTTAGAAATGAATAAATCACTATATGAACGCAAGTTAAATTCGGGTGGTTTATGCCATTCCACTAACGCTGTTGGGGTGACATCATTCCGATATTGGATTCCGGCAAACACATCATTTTTAGGCAAAAGGTTTAATTTTAAATCTCCTCCATACTTAAACTCTTTATCACTAAACCCATAGGCACCATAGCCTCCAACCGAAAAATATTTAGATATTTTATCATTTGTTCTAACTCCTAAACCTAAGCGAATACCTTCGACCTGATTGAAGTCAGCAATTTTACCCAACTCAATGGAGACTGGGCCGATCGGAATTAAACCGGTAGCGATATCTTCAATTAACTTTAATTTTTTATCCAACTTTTCAGCAACTCCGATACTATCAATAACTACATAAGTATTCGTCTCTTTAGAGTTCAACTCCTCTTTACGTGCAGACTTCCAAAACTCTTCTGACTTAGTGTTCGCAGATTCTTCTAACTCTAACTGTACATTAGGAAAATCCTTCTTATTTAGTTCTGCATCCAGATGAATATTTTTAACATACGTTTTACCCCGAGCGTTGATAAATGAGATCCCTAGATCTGAATTGGCTGATTGATCCAATTTCATTTCAATATGGGTATTGAATTGAACCGGAAACCAATATTTACCATTCACAAATTCACTCATTTGTTCCATTTCTATTTGCATACTACTCACCGGGCTTGCCTGCTTTACGCGAATGTTTTGAATCGCATATTGATTACTATTAATAGACATCGTACCCCTTAAACCATAAAAAGTAGTGCCTTTTTTAGGTTGAAAATAAATTACATAAATAGAATCTCCATTCTCATACAATATTTCTTTTAATTCAAAAACATAGTCCTTAAAACTATTTTTAGCTAGCGGACTTAAATACTTCAATCCAATAACCTCTACATAATCTGAATAGTACGAAAAAGGCTGAAACTCCGTGGCAATCATTGTAAACGTAGGATTACTTAATCCAGAAAAACGATTTGCAATAACTTTTTCAAAACTATGATTTGGAGGCAAAAATTTTCGTTCACTCACCGTTTCCGTAATAAACAAGTAATGTTGATTCATGGCCGTATTAAATCGATACATACTCGAATCAGAAGATGAAGAACTATCTGTTAAAACTATACCCTCATTGAAATGGCTTACATCTGGACCAAAAACCATTTTACTATACGTTTCATAGGTAAAGGCATAATTTTTCTCTGGGTTATTTAAATCCCTATTTTCGATGGCTTTTTTCACGATGCGAATAGCCGGGTTTTCACCCGCTATAATAACGGCTTCTCTCAACTCTAATACTTTCTCTACTAAAGCCACCCTTAATTTTTGAGCCTTGTTAAAAGTGATTGTCGTATCTAAATAACCTAAGGTATGGAACCGTAAATTAACCGGGTATTCTGTTGGAGTTAAAGTGAAATACCCGTCAATATCAGACACACTTCCCATGGTAGTGCCTTCAATTATCACACTTACAAAAGCTAAGCGCGAATCATCCATATGGTCTACTACAAACCCTGAAATGGATTGGGAATTAGCTACGTTGCACAACCATGAAATGGAAAGAACAAAAATTAACTTTCGTATCGTATTATTCATCTTCTGGATTTTCTAGAGATACATTAGACGCTATATGCACATCTCTTTGCGGAAAAGGTATGTTTATTCCCGCAGCAGTGAATGAATTATATACCGAAATAGAAATATCACTTTTTGTTTCTAAAGCAAATTCGACCGGCACCCAAAAACGCAGTCTAAAATCTAGTGAACTATCTCCAAATTTATCAAACAGCGCAGAAGGCTCTGGACTTTTTAATACGACAGGATGCAAGACGGCTTCCTTTTTTAATATTTTGATTACTTTTTCTAAGTCAGTTCCGTAGGCTGCACCAATATGAATTTCCATTCTCTTTACATTATCAGATAACGTCCAGTTTATGACCTCCTTAGAAATTAAATTACTATTGGGCACTACCACTTCTGCCCCATCAAAGGTTCTCACATTAGAAGACCGAACCCCGATTTTTGTTACCCGACCCATTAACGAACCCACTTCTACAACATCTGAAGTTTGAACAGGCCGCTCAAATATCAAAATCAATCCAGACACAAAATTTGAGATTATATTTTGAAGTCCGAATCCAATACCTAAACCTAAAGCCCCTGCCATTAAATTAAATTTACCTAAATCAATTCCAATAATAGACATGGCCACTACAAAGGCGAAAGCAATTAAAAAATACCGAATAACAACAGAAATAATAGATGGAACCCCTTTTGCTAATTTCATAAAATTCAACACCCCTCCATCTATACTTTTCGAAATAAAGGAAGTCACTACAAAAGAGCCTATTAAAATCGCAAAAAAACTAATAATACTGCCTAACGTAAAACTAATGTTAGCCCATACAACTGGCTCCGTGAATTTCTCTTCCAACCAAATCAATACTAGATCATGCACATCGATGATATGTAAGAAATAAACCAACATAAATACATAGGCAAATACTACTACTACTTGCATAGCTCTTTTTTGAAGATAAAAGGAATAGTTGGAATCGAAAATCTCTAGTTTGGATACATAGAAATAAACTGTTCCAGTAGTCAACCCACCTAAAATAGCCAGCATACTCGTTAACAGGAGAAGGAGCACACTTCCTTCTATACCAATTTTCAACAGAAGATCCGTAAAATTGGTATAGCCAAAAATATTAGCCACTAAAGACCCAGCAAATATGATATATAAGCTAGGCGAAATAAATAGAATAACGCGAGAATTTTTAGATAGTTCTATTTGCTTCGTTTTATAAAAAGGATAAATAAACTTGGCTAATATAGCTAACGCAACTAGTGCCTCCATCGCTAGGTATGCGCGGTAAACAATAGCAGAATACCAGATATATGACTTTACCGTATTTAGCAAGAACAATAAAATGATGAAATATATAAAGCCTTTAAACTTTTCATGCGTATCTGATTTAAGTAAGGGTATGGTTGCCAATAAGGCAATAAGCAACAAGATTTCACCTAACAAATTTGGTGTATGAGAAAGATACACCATGCTCAAAACAGTAAACGCAAAAATGACGGAGGGAGTTAAATGATTTAAAATCAAAAGCTTTGCTTGCAACAATGCTTTATCTTTATAATCTACCGGAATTTCTTTAAACGACTTACGTAAACGCCAAAACCAGAGAGACAATAGCAATAATACGATGGTAAATGACAGTATATTGTTTTCTGGACTCTGCAAATATGACCAAGTACCCACTATATTGCCTATAAAGGAAGCCCATGAATCAAAATGGTCTACCTGATTTTTTTCTTTCTGTACCGAGGCTAAGTTCCAAACGGAAGGATGCCTTTGCTTAAAAACCGCAAATTCGTCTGATTTTTTCCAAATTTCCAATTCCTCAATTACCGAATTAATACGTTCTTTTAAAATCAGTATCCTTACCTCTTGTTTTAGAAACTCATTATTCTGCTTAGTTACCCTTTCCCTAATGTTGCTCACTTGGTTTCGAGTTAACCGTATATTCTTAGACACCTCAGGGGGTGCTTTTTGCGACAATGCAGCAGCATAGGTAAGAGACCATTCCTTTTCCATTAAACTAAGTTGGTCTAACCAAATGGCATTTTTATCAATAAATTTATTAATTGAGCTTTGCCAAGTACCCAAAAACGCAGAATAACTTCCCCATTTATTCACTAGGTTAATCACCTTCTGTTTATTTGGATGTGACTTCTTGAAATTTGTGAATCCCTTTTTTTGCGCAGTCAAAAAACCAGAATACACGGGAATTAAACTATCCATCTTTAGCACATAAGTATTCGGTTCCAATTTAAGATTTGCGCTTTTTAATTGCTCTTTAACCAGTAACATTTTTCCACTCAAATCAGTATTCGTAATTGCAATAGGAACTTGAACTTGCGCAGAATCTAATAAACCACCTTGCGGTTTTGCCACAATAGATACACTAGCCAATGCACAAAACAAAAACCACTTAGATATATACCCTTCCAATTTCTTCATACGATATGCGAATATATAACGAACTACAACTTCTTTTATTCTTATCAATAAAGTTACCTGTCATGCGTTAAAATTACCTGCTCAATCAAGCTCTTGAAATGGGAATAAGCCTTAAGTTTGAATCTATATTTTAAAACACAAAACACTATGAAATATCATCAAATAGATTCGGCCTTATTTACAGCCAACAGGAAAGATTTTGTACAGCAATTAAAACCAAAGTCTCTTGCCATTTTTAACTCGAATGATATATTTCCGATTAGCGCAGATAGCTCGATGCCTTTTAATCAACATCGCGATATATTTTATCTTTCAGGGGTAGATCAAGAAGAAAGTATACTCGTTATTTTTCCGGATGCTAGTGAGGTCGCTAACCGCGAGATCTTGTTTTTAAAAGAAACCAATGATCACATTGCTGTTTGGGAAGGCGAAAAACTAACAGCCGAAAAAGCATTGGAAGTAACCGGAATTAAAACGGTATATTGGTTAGCGCAATTTGATAGCATCATGAAAAAATTGATGAGCGAAGCAGAAAATGTTTACTTGAACCTAAACGAACATTTAAGAGCCAATACCGAAGTTGAAACCCGAGAAGACCGTTTTATTAAAAACTTCAAACCGCTATATCCAGCTCACACCTATCAAAGAAGTGCTCCTATAATGCACGACATTAGATCTGTAAAAAAACCGATTGAACTAGATTTAATGCAACACGCCTGTAATTTAACAGAGCAAGGGGTAAAACGAGTACTCGAGTTTATTAAGCCAGGTGTTTGGGAACAGGAGATTGAAGCAGAGCTTTGGCATGAGTTTATCAAAAATAGAAGTAAAGGATTTGCCTATACTCCAATCATTGCTTCTGGCTACAATGCCTGTGTACTTCACTACATTGAAAACAACCAAGAATGTAAAGCAGGGGATGTTATTTTAATGGATATCGGAGCAGAATACGCTAATTACTCTTCTGATTTAACCCGTTGTATTCCAGTAAGTGGAAAATTTACAGCCCGCCAAAAAGCAGTATATAATGCGGTACTTCATGTAA
>JBLFZF010000009.1:0-44406 GCA_047610145.1 Salibacteraceae bacterium
GGGAAATGATGGTTTGGTGTCTCCAGAATTGGTGGGGGAAGAAACCATCAAAAAAGTGGAAGGCGTTCATACGTTGTTGATCAAAGAGAATGTAATCATGGAGGAAGAAGATGTGCCACTTACACAGAAAATAGCTGCTCTGGATGCCGTTTCAGTAGAGGTAGAACCGGCCAAAATTGAACTGCCTAAGGTTATTATAGCTAACACTGATGTTTGTGCCGGTGTAGAAGTAACAGCCAGTTTGAGTATAGCTACTTTAGGTGCCGTAATTTGGCACGTAGGAAATGGGGTGACCCAGGAAAGCACCAACTTCACCTATGTTTATTTAGAGCCTGGAGACTATGATTTAAAAGCTTTTATAGCAGAAACAGGAACTTTTACTGAAACCCAAATTATAACAATAAAACCAAAGCCAGATGCTTCTTTTTCTATTCGAAATAATTTAGACAGAGGTATGGTTCCAGTAGCCTACATTTCAGCGAATACAAGTGGTGAGAAATCATATTCATGGAGCTTAGGAGATGGTACTGTTTTAAAAGGAGAGGGAATCTCTCATACCTATAGAAAAGCGGGAGATTATGAAGTTTCTTTAAGGGTACTAAATAAGTACGGCTGTTTTTGGACCAATTATCAAAGAGTTAGAGTTGAGAAAGAGTTTAACTTATTGGCTCCAAATAGCTTTAGTCCAAATGGAGATGGTGTAAATGACGAATGGATACCGGTTGCCTTGACTTCTGGGTATTACAATTTTGAGTTGATGATATATGATCGCAATAACCACCTGGTTTTTGAGACGAAAGATTCTGAGTATGCTTTTGACGGCAAGTCACATGGTGAAATAGCTTCTTCTGGTGATGTCTTTATATGGAAGGCTATTACTATTGACCCAAACGGAGTAAGACAAGAATATGGTGGTACTGTGATTTCGGTCTACTAGAAGCTTAAAATTATTGAATTGGCCATGATAATTTTATCATGGCTTTTTTTTGACCCAATCATTTAAATATTTGAGATTTTGCCTTTCCGGTGAATAAGATTGACCATCCTATTTTAAGAAGAGAGCTTTAATTTGTATCAAACCATTTACTAATGATTTCTGAACAAATTGAACATTTCTGGGAGTCTCTTTTTGATATTAAGAAACACAAAATTTCCAACTATAAAAATAGAGAAGGCACGGTGTTATCTTTACCATTAGAAAGAAATGCTTTAGAACAGACTAAGTTTGCCCAATGGGTATACGGAGATGGACTGGCTAACTGCTTGTCGTTTATTAGAGATATTCAATTTTCGAAATTCCCAGAGAATTATGTTCACTTTGACTACTCTACCAATGTGTTTACTTTTTCAAAGCCTCAAGAAATGGAAACGGAAGAGTTTTACTTTTTATTTGATTATATTAAGGAGGTGTATAGAGATAATGGTTACCAAGTGACTGACTCTATAAAAGAAGGTGTTTCTAGTTCTAAGGAGTATAAAGAAATAGAACGTTATGTTTTAGTCAAGCCTGAATCTCAGCATTTAGTGAAACTTGAAGTTGTCAATGATAAGATTAATCAACCCATCATTGTGTGTTTAGGTTATCCAGTAGATTCTCAGGATGAGAATGCCCAAGACCCTGAGTTTTTTAAGATAATAAAAAAGACGCTGAACTAGGGTAGTTAATTAATTCTCTAGCTCTGGGTAGGTCAACTCATAAACTGAATCAAAGTAAAAAAATGGTATAATAAACCCTGATTACCCATCGATAAATTACTTTTGTTCTAGTCAAAAAAGGTATTTGACTAGCAAAATTGTATAGATGAAAAATTATTTAGGAGCTATTATTATAGCAGTTATTGGATTCGGAATGACATCGTGTGATGCTAAAACAAATGAAGAATCTTCAAACCCAGTCAAACCCGTATCAACAGAGGTTGTAGAAATAAGCGAACCAGGCAAGAAATTACAAGTTATTGCAATGGTTAATTCAGATAGTATTTTAAGCCAATATGAATATGCCTTGTTTCTTAGAGATGAATTGACTGAAAAATCTATAAAATTTGAAGGTGTTCTGAGACAAAAAGAGTCTCGTCTTAGAACGGATATGGAAAATCTTCAAAGAGACGCTCCTACTTTAACACAATTTGAAGGCCAAAACCGACAACAAAAACTAATTAAAGAGCAAGAAAACCTTCAAATGAAACAAGAAGAGTATTCTAGAAAATTAATGGTTATTGAACAAGATTATAACAGAGATATTCATAATGCGATTAATGAATTTTTAGAAAGGTATTGTGCGGATAAGCCATATGAAATGGTTTTAAGTAACTCTGATTTAGGTATTATAAGATGGGCGGATAAAAGTCTAGATATCACTGACCAAGTGTTAGCAGGCTTGAACGAAGAATATGCTTTGAGAAATACGGTAGCAAAGTCGGAATAATTATGTTGGAATCAGATAAAAAAAGAGAAGAGAATATAATAGAGTACGCTCTATATATGTTTCATACAGAGGATGTAATTAGATCTTGTCAATTAAACCTTGACTTAATAAAGTCAGCTATTATTGATCCTTCAGGTCTTGAAAAAGAAGTTAAAAATGAACTGCTAGATTGGTATACTGATCTCGTTTCTAAAATGGAGAAAGATAATATTGAAGATAGAGGTCACTTAAGTGAAGTTATTGATATTATTGGCGAGTTATCATTCTTACATAGTAAAATGATATCAGATGCGAGCAATGTCAAATACAAAACTAAATATGATGCGGCCAATTCTTATTTAGTCGAAATCTCTCAGAAATCTTCTGGATCTACTTTAAACCCTATTGAATTAGCCATTAATGGAGTATATGGAGTAATGACTTTGAAAATGAAAAAGCAAGAAGTGTTTCCGGAAACAGTAGAGGCCGTTCAAACATTTACTGAATTTCTGAGTCATTTGGGTAAAGTATATCACTTGGCTAAAAAAGGGGAGTATAGATTAAACTAAAATTTGCTACATGAAAATTTATCCTTTAAACACTGGTAACTTCAAATTAGATGGCGGTGCCATGTTTGGCGTTGTGCCTAAAAGTTTATGGCAAAGAACCAATCCAGCTGATGAAAAAAACCTCTGCAATTGGGCAATGCGTTCCATGTTAATTCAAGATGGGAATCGGTTGATTTTGATTGATAATGGCATGGGTGATAAACAGGATGACAAATTTTTTGGTCATTATTATTTAAATGGGGAGGACTCTTTGGATGGGAATTTGACAAAATTAGGTTTTCATAAAGAGGATATCACTGATGTTTTTTTAACACATCTTCATTTCGATCATTGTGGTGGTAGTATTGAATGGAACAAAGACCATACGATGCTAGTTCCTGCTTTTAAAAATGCCAGGTTCTGGAGTAACGAACGCCATTGGAAATGGGCAACTGAGCCCAATAATCGTGAAAAAGCCTCTTTTTTAAAAGATAATATTATGCCTATTAAAGAGAGTGGGCAACTCCAGTTTCTGGATAGACCAGAGAGTGGCTTTTTAAAAAACTCGAGTATGGGTTTTGATATCTTGTTTGCCGATGGACATACAGATGCACAAATGATTCCCCATATTCAATATAAAGGTAAGACCATTGTTTTTGCCGCTGATTTACTCCCTTCTGTTGGACATATTCCATTACCCTATGTAATGGGATATGATACGCGTCCTTTACTTACTTTAGACGAAAAGGGTACGTTT
The DNA here is from genome assembly GCA_047610145.1 of Salibacteraceae bacterium. Taxonomy (GTDB): domain Bacteria; phylum Bacteroidota; class Bacteroidia; order Flavobacteriales_G; family Salibacteraceae; genus CAJXZP01. Next base: position 3,710 of record JBLFZF010000009.1, read on the forward strand.
TTGAAGAATGTAGCGGATAATGATTATCTCATTTATTTTGAACATGACGCGGTAAACGAATTATGTTCACTAAAAAATACGGAGAAAGGAGTTCGTGTGAATGAAACCTTTTCTTTTAATGAGGTTTTTGGTGGGTAATAGAATTAATATTAGTTAGTTGAGAATTTAATTTAATTTTTATGGCTCCGGTTCTATCTAAAGAATAGAACGGTAATTGTAAGGAGTCACAAATGTTTCTAAATTCCTCTTTTACTCTTTTAGAGGATTTCATTCCAACGATTAGTACTTGGTTTTTTAAATAAGGTTTTATTTTTTGAATATCCCAATATTTATAGGTGTCTACATAAATAATGTTTGGTTTTAAGCGCTCTATTTGACTCGGGTAAAATGGGGTTTTCGTATCAATTTTGAGTAGCGTAATATCTCCAAATCCCATAGCGTTTTTTGCTTCCCAATAATTAGTAGTACTTGATTTTGAGCTAGATAAACCCCTTTTCCAAGAATGATGGTACACATGGAATAGCATTCTCTCTTCGTTATTTAATATGTTAGAGTCTGCCGCCCAATCTCTGTGGTATCCATTCACAAACTCGATTACCTGCTCTCTTTGTGCCGTATAGAACGTGATTTCAGATTGGTTTAACTGATTCCATTTCTCTGTCGTTTGGCTGCTGACTAAAAGTACGGAGAGAAATAGTGCGTAAATAAAAAATTCATTTTTATATTGGATTAACCAAATAGATAAGGTGGCTAAGGCCAGGTAAATAATCCATGTTTCAAAAACTGAAATGTCTAAGCCATAAATAAGAGATTGAGGTAATTTATCAATCCATTTCACTAAGAAGTTTAAAAGCTTAACACTCTGTAAAAGAGTCCATGCTAAAGTTTCTCCTAGCCAAGGAATAAACCATAGCAATTGTAAGGATACCGCATTAAAGATAATGAAGAAGGCGGCAGGAATAACGATGAGGTTAGAGAATAAAAAGTAGGTAGGGAATTGATGGAAGTATAAAATACCTAATGGTGCAGTAACAATCTGTGCAGATATAGATACACATGTTATTTCCCAAGCTTTATTTAATAACCAAGGTTTAAAAACAAAGAGGGTGTATAAATGAGTATGTAAGTAAATGATACCAAACACCGCTAAATAGGATAATTGAAAACCGACTTCCAGTAATAAAAATGGATTATATATTAAAATGGCAAAAGCAGATAATGCTAAAGTGTTGTAAATATTACTGTTTCGTTTAAAAGAAACGGCAAGAATCATAAAGGAGAACATAGTTGCAGCTCTAATTACAGATGGAGATAAGCCAGTAATTATGGCATATAACCAAATAACGAATATTAGAATGACGGATTTTATTCTAGATCCGTTTTTATAGGTGTCCATCCAACTCAAGAGTAGGCGTAAAACCAAATAAATAATTCCAACATGAAGTCCAGACACAGCTAAAACATGCATCGCTCCTGCACTTGCATAAGCAGACTTTAATTCAGCTGTGAGAGATTCTTTTTTTCCGAGCGTCAGAGCTGAAATTATAGCTAATTCTTCTCCTTTTATCCCAAATTGGGTATATCGGTTTAATAAGTTGGAGCGCCAACCTATAGCTAGTGACTTTAGTATAGATTTAGGCTCAAAACCAATGACTTTAAATTCGTGATTTTGTAGGTATAGTCTGTCGTAAATATGATGATGTGACAAATAGCGTTGGTAATCAAATTCATCAAAATTTGCAGGAGAAGAAATAGCGGTGGGTTGTTTTGTGAAAAGGATAACATCGCCATATTTTAATGCGACTTCTATGTTTTTCTTAAAATAGACGATTACTTTTCCATTGGTGGCTATAGTCGTGTCTTCCGAATGATATTCTACAATTTCGACCACGGTTTTTATCGAGTTTTTCTTTTCTTCAATTTCGGCTATCACAATAGCTTTATAGCCTGTTTTATTCGATTCCTCAGTGAAATGAGTGTAATGATTGGAAGTGAATCGTTCTACCTTTGAATTGGCTAAGGTGTATCCTAAGGTGATGAAAAAAAGGGAACTAGTGATGCCAAATACCCAGCGATTAGAAAATATACTCCGAATGCTTTTTAGCCTATTAAAACTAAGAATTACTAGCGTAAAACAACCGACTATCCCCCATTGATAACCGCTAAATGGGTAGGGATAGTAAAAAGAAATCATTATTCCAATACAAAAGGGAATAATTAATCGAAGTAAGGGAATTTGATTAAGCCACTTCATTTCCTAAAGATATGAAATTGAGTGGGTTTAAAAAACGTTCCGCAAACTAAAAGGGGAGGGTGTTTATTTTGTTAAACAGCAGCCTTTATTAGTTTTCAGATTCTAATAAATCCATGGTTTTCATATTAACCAAGTGTACATTTTTGTAATAGAACCCTAAAATATCTTCAAATGAGTAACCTGTCAATGACATTTTCATAGCTCCCTCTTGTGATAAACCCACACCATGACCAAAGCCTTTGCCCTTAATTTTAATTTGGTTTCCAGATTCTGTTACACAAAAATCAGTAGATCTTAATTTGAATACGGATCTTACAGATGTGAGTTTAACGTTGTTTTTGGATAGCATGTAATTCTGTGGTTTAGAGGGACAGTAAGAAGTGAAGTACTTCCTTATTTTCTCGTTGTCGGTGTCTACGTTGAAATTCGTTTTTAAAATACGCAGCCATTTTTCAGTGGGCATTGATTTTTCCCAAGCGTAATGAGGTTTCCCAATACTGAATGTGTCTTTTACAGCTCTCAAATATGGCAGTCTTTGTGACCAAACATCTTCCGAATTCCGCGTCTTACCTCCCGAGTTAGAGTGGAAAACAGCAGAAATTAAATTCATGCTCTGATCTACCAAAACAAGATCTTTGGTTTCTTTTACGGCTTGCAGTATGGTTTTGTTTTTGGTTCTACCCTTGTAAACCTGAGAATCTACACGGTCACATAAATTAAAGCCTTTTGATTCGTATTTATTTATGTTCTTTAACGCATAGGTTCGTGTAATAATAGCTTGAACTTTATAATAGGTTAACGAGTTTCCGTTGCCAGATTCCCATTGAACGACTCCAGCCACATAATTGGCTAAATTGGCATCGTTTAAAATTTTTAACCGCGACTCTGAAGAATAGATTCTGAAATTATCTTCATACACACGGTTCGCCAGTTTAGGTTTGCTTGATTTGATATTTAGACTACTGGTATCGTTTACTTCAATGATTTCAATTTTAGAAAAAGAGCCAAAGGTCTGACTCAAGTTCTTTACCCTAACTTTATCCCCATCCGTGCTAATATGAAACATATCGTTGGTTCGAAAGGGTATTTCTAGGGTATTGTCGGCAATTAATTTATACTCCCCTCCGCGTATTGAAACGATGATGGTTTCTGGTCTTTCATTCCAAAACAATCCTAAAACCAAATGGTCCCTTTGTTGAGAAAACCCAGATAACGTGTTAATTAGAAGAAAACTGAAAATAAGATTTTTAAACATATATATGGATATCCAAAATTGGCGTCAAAAGTGACTAATCGATGGAAGGAGTTGAACTATTTAAATAGTTTAACATCAATTTAGCAGTACGTGCAGAAGCTCCAGCTTGACCCAGTTCTATTCTTAATTTCTCATATTCATTTAGCATATTTTGACGATATTCTTTCTTATAGAGAATATTTTTCAACTCTGTAGTAGTGGTGTGGACGTTTAAATCTTTTTGAATAAATTCTTTAACTACTTCCGCATCCAGTACCAAGTTGACTAAAGAAATATATTTTACTTTAATTAGTCTACTTGCTACCTCATAAGAAATACGATTCCCTGCATAACAAACTATTTGAGGAACATTGAATAAAGCAGTTTCTAATGTGGCAGTACCCGAAGTAATAAGACCTGCGGTAGAATGATTGAGAAGGTCGTATGTTTTTCCAAATACAATTTTTAAATTTCTTGTTTTGGCAATCTGATAATAAAACTCCACATCTTGAGAAGGAGCACCTGCAATGACAAACTGATACTCTGGAAAAGATTTCGCTGTCTCTAACATGGTTGGCAACATATGCCTTATCTCATCATTTCTACTGCCCGGTAAAACAGCAATAATAGGTTTGTTCGAAATATTGTTTTCGGTTGTGAAGCTCTCAAAGGTTTGACTGTGGTTTTGAAATTGGGCAATGGCATCCATCAAGGGGTGACCAACAAATTCTACGTCATAGTCATACTCTTTGTAAAAAGGAACCTCAAATGGAAAAATGACATAAAGTTTATCAATATTCTTTTTTATAGCCCAAGCTCTACTTTGTTTCCAAGCCCAAACTTTTGGCGATATGTAGTAGAGTGTTTTGAAGTGGTTTTTTTTAGCCCATTTTGCAATACGTAAATTAAAACCGGGGTAATCAATAAAAATTATAGCATCTGGTTTAAATGCGGCAATTTGCGATTTGCATAATTTTTCATTACCCAAAATAGTTCGGATGTTTTGGATGACCACCAAAAAACCCATAAAGGCAAGTTCTTTAAAGTGCTTGAGTACTTTGGCTCCAGCGGCTTCCATTAAGTCGCCACCCCAAGCTAAAAACTCTGCATCTGGATCTTCTTTTTTTAAGGATTTAATTAAATTAGCTCCATGTAGATCTCCTGAAGCCTCTCCAGCTATAACAAAATATTTCAAATGATGTCTGTATAATATTTTAGAGTGTGTAAAATCACTCCAATAAAAGTGGCTAGTAAAATGCCTTTGCCAATGTTGTCTTGACCTCTTGTAATCATGAATTGGCGCATCATGATAGCGTTAACGGCAATGAGAACAAGTTGAAATTTCTCACTCACTTCATGGGTAACATAACGACCTGCAATTTCCATCCCTAAAATAAAAATGGTGTAAATAACAAGAGGCAGAACCACACCAATAACTACGCCTACCCAAATTTTATCTTTCTCCAACATCTGTAAAAAGTTTTGTCATATGTGAAATAGATGTGTGAGATGTCATATCAAATTGTGTAGGTACAATAGATACATATCCATGGTCTAGCGCCCACAAGTCAGTATCTTCTCCTACTTCATAATTTACAAAATCTCCAGTTAGCCAATAATAGTTCTGGCCAAATGGATTAGTACGTTTATCAAATTTCTCTTCCCAGTTCGCATTTGCTTGATGACATATTTTTATGCCTTTAATTTCTGTAACTGGAAGTTTAGGGATATTCACATTTAAGCAAACGCCATTAGGTAGCCCGTTTGTAATAACATGAGGTATGATTAGATCAGCAAAATGTTGGGCGGCTTCAAAATCAGCATCATGCCCGAAATCTAGTAATGAAAAACCAATGGCAGGAATCCCTTCAATAGCGGCTTCTACTGCGGCAGACATAGTGCCGGAATAAATAACGTTAATAGACGCATTAGAGCCGTGATTAATTCCACTAACTACTAAATCTGGCTTTCGTTCTAGAATCTCATTCACAGCTAACTTCACGCAATCTACCGGAGTACCGCTAGTACTTAATGTAGTTACATTATCTTTTTTAGAAATTTCATTAACTCGTAAAATAGAATTAATGGTGATGGCATGCCCCATAGCAGATTGAGGCTTGTCTGGTGCAACAACTACAACATCGCCATATTTTTTAGCGATTTCAATCAGGCTTTTTATTCCTTTTGCGGTTACTCCGTCATCGTTCGTGACTAAAATTAGTGGTTTTTTTGACATTTTTAATTCTTTGAAACGAAAGTAAATTTTTTGAGTAGTTTGGAAGGTGTTTCAGTAGAACAAATGAACGATTAAATGCAAAGTTTTGAATAAGATACCTTTGATAAAACAAAAATGATTTAGGCACGTTATTTGGCTAGGACATAAAAAATAAACTATGAAAAGATATTTGATATTAACGTTGATGGTCATGTTTGGGTATGCAGCAAAAGCGGAAAAGAAATTTGTTGATTCAAAAATTAATGAGGTTACAGTATATCCTATGGGAGCAATGATAAATAGAACGGCAACAGTGAGTATGGCAAAGGGGAGCCAACTTATTGTACTGGATAACTTAACACAAGCTATTGATCCGAATACTATTCAGGTTGGAGGTACTGGAAGTTTTGAAATTTTGTCGGTCAAGTTTGAGCTATTTTATCCATATGCTAAATCTAAACCTAAAGGAATTGAACGGATTGAAGATTCTTTAAAAAACTATAGAGATCAACGATTTTTACTGGAGGGAGAAAACAATGCATTGGACCAAGAAAGACAAATGATTTTGGCTAACCAAAAATTATCTGGAAATAATAGTTCCGTTTCGGTAGAACAAATTAATGCCATGGCTACTTATTATCGAAGTAGATTGGCCAATATTCAAAAAGAAAAACTGAGAAATCAAAACGAACGAATAGTCATAAATAATGAAGAGAAAAGATTGAACTCTACGTTGGCCGGGATGAATCAATATAAATACGAGCAGGTAGGAAGAATTAGTTTGGAAATCAATGCGAATGCGACAACTCAGGCTACCTTTAAATTTTCGTATTTCACGCATTTAGCCGGTTGGAAACCGAAGTATAATATCAAAGCGTACTCAGAATCAGATGAGTTAAATGTGGATTATCATGCGATGGTAACTCAAACTACCGGGGTTGATTGGAACAAGTTAGATTTAATTTTATCGACTTCCAGACCTACGTATAACAATCAAAAGCCAGAGATTGATCCTTGGTATTTAGATTTTGTACAGCAATTAAAAATAAGAGGCTCCATGTCAAATGAATATTATACGGAGGGCTTGACAAAAATGAAGCTAGAAGAAATAAAAGTTTCTCAAAAAATGGGAAATAGAGTAGATTCGGATGACGAGTATAAATCGGCTCCTTCCGCTTCGTATACTTGGGGAGAAGAGTTGGTGAATGCGTTAAATACATCCTATAAAATAAGTTCAAAATATTCGGTTCCAAGTAACGCATCTAACAAACAGGTTTTTATTAAAAGTATTGATATTCCAGCATCTTTCAATCACTATTCTGTACCTAGCAAAGAAAAGGAATCTTTTATTACAGCATCTATTGCAGATTGGGGTTCATACGATTTAGTACCCGGTAGTGCCACTCTCTTTTATAACAATACGTATGTAGGTAAATCTTATATTTACTCCAATACTACCGATGATACTTTACAAATTTCATTGGGCCGAGATCAAGGGGTGATTCTAACTCAAAAAAAAGTGAAAGACTTATGTAGCCATAAACGTATTGGAAGTAATATCAAAAAGAATTTCGTGTATGAGATTTCAACTAAAAACACACATAAGGAGACAATTACGATACATATTTACGATAGAGTTCCGGTTTCGAAAAAGAACGAAATAGAAGTGAACTTAGGTGACTTAAGTGGAGCAGAAATAAATAAGGAAACAGGAATTCTTAAATGGACGAAAACCGTTGACCCAGGACAAAGTGTTACTTTAAGATTTGATTATGAGGTGAAATACCCAAAAGACAAGTCTATTAATTTGTAGTAGGAAAGGGACGGTTAAACCGTCCCTTTTTTATTTGGTTTCCCAACCTTTTTCATGTATAAATTGTTCTGCTATGAAATCAGAACTAACCACTGATTTCATTGTCCAGTCCAATAAAAGTTCTTTTCTTTCAGTATCCGATAACTTCCAATTCACTTCACTGCTGCGAAGCCTGTTTACAAGTTCGTGCAAAAGAATGGCATTCGCTACGGAAACATTGTAACTTTCGGTAAACCCATAAATCGGCATACTAATATAATCATCTGCTTCTTCCATTACGATATCAGAAATTCCAGTTTTTTCGGCACCTAAAAAGAAGGCTGATTTTTTAGAAATATCAAAATTATGGATGGTATGTCCGTCTGTATGTGGCGAAGTGGCTACAATTTGATAGCCTTGTGCACGAAGTTCAGCAATACACATTTTGGCACCATCTTTAATATCATCATGTTGTGTTTTAGTCACCCATTTTTCAGCTCCCTTAGAGATAATGTTTGTCACCTTTGATTTAAAGGATTCTTTCGGTTCAATTACATGCACGTTTTGTATTCCATAGCCATCGGCTGTTCGTATAATGGCTCCAGAGTTTCTTTCATAAAATAAATCTTCCATAGCCACACAAAAATGAGTGGTTCGGTTCTCTAAAACACCGTTTAAACGCTCTCTTCTTGGAGACTCCAAAAAGGAATCCATATACTCAAATAATTCCTGTTTTTGAGAAGGAGATAATGTTGATAGTTTTTTAGAAATGTCTTTTCGTCTTCTAAGTGCGGCCATTTTGCGAATGTAGAAAATACTAGGGTATTTTTTAATTTAAAAAACCGGAAATAATAGAAGGAATCTAGCCGTAGCTTAGGGAGATTTATGGTTTTAAATATCTTTGAATCATGCATAAAATAGTACGACTTTATAATGATATTAATCAATATGGAACCATTAATAATTTGGAATTGGAGGTGCTAGCTCCAGGTCATATTCGATACAAAATGCAAGTTAAAGAAAAGCATTTAGCCACTCCTATAGCTATACATGGGGGCGTTTTAGCTGCTTTGATGGATGCTGTACTAGGAGTAGCTTCTTTATCAGCTTCTTGTCATGATGGCAAATTAGTATCCACTGTTGAATTTAAAATTAATTACTTAGCACCAGCTCGTTTGGGAGATATATTAATGGGAGAAGGTAAGGTGATTCAAAAAGGAAACCGTCTAATTATTGCGGAAGGGGATATTGCGGTAGAGGGCAAGGATAAAATTATTGCTAAAGGAATAGGTACCTTTTCTGCTTATCCGATTGAAAAAAGTGGGCTTTTAGAATACTTAACGATAGAACAAAAGCAAATTTTGGGTGCGGAGTATTTTCCCGAGATGGAATAGTACAAATGTGTGCTAGCCGACATTTTTCACGCGTATAAAAGTGCAACTTTGTTTCATATTTTTTTTCTTAGATATCGAGTAATCATTATCTAAGGGTTCGGGTTAATATAAAAAGCCTCTTGATTTAATCTTGAGGCTTTTTTTGTAGCTCAACTTCGGTTATTTTCTTTTTAAGCTTGTCTGGGTAAAATTCTTCGCTTTGCTCTATTGAGTGCATCACTTGATTAAGAATAGTATCTAAATCATCTTCATAATTGATATTAAGTGCCGGTTTAAAAGTCATTCTTATGGTCCCCCCTTTCTTCTTAATCAGAAGACCTTTTTTATCAAATGATCTTCTAAATCCGTCAATTACAACGGGTACAACCAAGGGTTTGTTCTTTTTAATAATATGTGCCGTTCCCTTTCGGCCTTTCACAAATGGTTTAGTGGTGCCTTGAGGAAAAGTTATGACCCAACCATCGGTTAATGCTTTTCCAATCGTGTCAGAATCCGAAGTGTCTACCTTTAAACTCGTATTGCGACCTTCTTTTTTCCATGTACGCTGCACTAATATACCCCCAGCTTTGGTCATTGCTTTGGTCAGCATGCTTTTTTTCATCGTTTCATTTGCCGCTACAAAATAAACTCGAAAATTGGCATTTAGTAAGTGATATAGAGGACCTACTCTATCTTTAAAACCATTTTTGGCGCTAGATATAGCAATAAGCATCATCGTTACATCCGCAAAATAGGTTTGATGGTTAGAAACAAAGAGTACGTTTTTTAAGGGCAGTTGTCTAATTATTTCGGTGCCTCTTAACTCCGTGTTAAAAAGATTTCTAAAACGCGCATTTGCAATAGCTCCAAAAGCCATGAAAATAACTCTCTTGAAAAGAATTAAATTCCCTAAAGCATCTCTTTTAAAAAGTTTTGTTGACAATGGTTTTCTTAAATTTAGGGCGTAAAGTTAATCAGTCAGGAATTTTAACGACATATTTTGTGGGGTAATTAATGATTTTACTTTTGCCCGCATGAAAAAGTGGGTGTTGTTTTTTATTTCTTGTCTAGTGTTTATAACGGCTTGTCAATTGGTGCCGCCAAAAAAAATAATAGAAATTACTGAACCAGAAGTAGGGGTGGCTGAATATGTGTTTCAGGATTTTGATTCTGTAACCCAAATCAAAATCGACCAATTCTTCACGAGTAAACAGGGAGCTGGTATTTTTAATGGTAACGTATTGTTCTATAAGTCAGGGTATGTGTATAAAGGATCTTATGGAGTGAGTAACTATATTGAACAGACCAATCTCAATGATTCTTCGGTCTTTCAATTAGCGTCCGGTTCTAAGCCCATTACCGCTATTGCCATTATGCAATTAATAGAACGGGGTGTGTTGTCGTTAACCGACACTATTTCCCAAATCCTACCCAAGTTGCCTTACCCCGGAATTACCATAGAGATGCTGCTGAGTCATCGGTCTGGCTTAAGTAATTACATGTATATCACAGATTCGTTATGGTTAGATCAAGATATGGCGATGTGTAACGATAATTTGTTGGATAGTTTTATTTTGAAGAATCCAGATCCGTATTACCCCGTAAACAGAAAGTTTAATTACTGCAATACCAATTATTTTTTATTGGCATCTATTGCTGAGAAAGTAACAGGAACGGAGTTTGGAAGTCTGGTACAGCAAAATATTTTTGATGAACTACAAATGAAACATACGCAGGTTTACAGCGATATGCATATGAGAAATATTCCTAATCTGGCTGTGGGTTCAGAAAATGGAAGATGGCATATACCCGATTATTATTTAAATGGGATTACCGGTGATAAAGGAGTGTATGCGAGTACCGATGACATGTTGAAGCTCCATTTAGCTTTACAGGACGGTACGGTTTTAGATTATTCATCTTCCCAAGATATGTATGTGCCAAGGTCAAAGTTTAATTATAAGAATGGAAGTTATGGTTTGGGATGGAGAATAATCAAGAAAAGAAAACATTACCCGCGAGTAATTTACCACTTGGGTTGGTGGAGAGGTTATCGATCTTATTTCATTCGTATTCCTGAAGAAGATATCGCCATAGTTGTTTTATCAAACTTGTCTCGTGGTAAGTTCATGAATAAAGAGGAAATGATAGATTTGATACGGTAGCTTTTCGAACACATTATTAATTTTTTGGTTTACCTATTCCGGTGTTCTACCTTTGACCTCTTAAGTAAAATACAGGTATGAAAATTAAGAGTTTTATTAAAATTGCATTCACCCTTTTATTAACTCCATCAGTGGTGTTTGGACAATTAGAAGAATCAGATGTGTCCATATTCAAATTTCGTGAAATTGGTCCTGCCATGACTTCGGGTAGATTAATTGATATGGCGGTTAACCCCAACAATACTTCAGAGTATTATGTGGCATCGGCTTCTGGAGGAGTTTGGAAAACAATAAATGCAGGGGTAACTTTTACGCCAATATTTGATGATCAAGGATCTTCTTCTATAGGTTGTGTAGCATTAGACCCGAGTAATCCTTACACCGTTTGGGTAGGAACAGGTGAAAATAATAATCAACGTTCAGTCGCCTATGGAGATGGTGTTTATCGATCTCGAGATGGTGGGAAATCATGGGAGAAAATGGGTTTTGATAATTCTGAACACATTGGTATGATTAAAGTGGATCCGCGAAATTCGGATGTCGTTTACGTAGCTGCTTATGGACCTTTATGGAGTGAGGGTGGCGAAAGAGGTTTATATAAAACAATAGATGGCGGAACTAATTGGAATAAAATATTAGAAATTGATGTCTATACAGGTATTAATGAAATTCATTTGGATCCCAGAAACCCAGATGTAGTGTATGCTACTGCACATCAACGAATGCGTAAGGTATGGACCTATATTGGTGGTGGTCCAGGTTCTGGAATGTATAAAAGTACCGATGGGGGAAAATCGTTTAGAGAAATTGAAAGCGGATTGCCCTCCGAAAATATGGGAAGAATAGGGATGACTATTTCTCCGGTAAATCCAGATGTTTTATACGCGGTTATTGAAGCCGAAAATGAAGCTGGTGGGTTTTTTAGATCCACAGATAGAGGAGAGAGTTGGGTGAAAATGAACGACTATAAAACTTCCGGTAATTATTACCAAGAGTTGTATGCCGACCCACTTAATGTGGACAAAGTATTTATGATGGATACTTGGGCTCATGTGACTTATGACGGGGGTAAAACGGTCGAGAAATTAGGAGAAGCAAAAAAACATGTGGATAATCACTGTATGTGGATAGATCCTAAAAATACCAATCATTATTACATGGGGTGTGACGGTGGAATGTATGAAACATTTGATAACGCTAGTAATTGGCAATTTTTTCCGAACCTTCCAGTGACGCAATTCTATAAAGTGGTGACAGATAATAATGCTCCGTTTTACCATGTATATGGTGGTACTCAAGATAATTTTAGCCTGGGTGGGCCAGCAGCTACACGTAAAAAATCAGGAATTGATAATTACGATTGGTTTGTGACAAATGAAGGGGATGGTTTTGAATCGGCAAGCGATCCTGAAAATCCGAATATCGTATATGCTCAGGCGCAATATGGGTGGTTAGTGAGATATGATAAAGCTTCTGGTCAAAAAGTGCCCATCCAACCGCAACCAGCCAAAGATGAAGCTGCGTATCGTTGGAACTGGGATGCTCCATTAATTGTGAGTCCGCATAAAGCTACCCGTTTATACTTTGCCGCTAATAAGCTTTTTAAGAGTGATGATAGAGGAAATTCTTGGACCGTCATTAGTCCTGACTTAACTCGTGGGTTAGATAGGAATACGTTGTCTATAATGGGTAGCGTTCCAAGTGTAGATGTAGTTATGAAAAATAGATCCACAACCATTTATGGTAATATTGTTTCTTTATCTGAATCGGCTAAAAAACCAGGTTTGATTTATGTGGGTACGGATGATGGCTTAATTCAAATAACCGAAGATGATGGCGTAAACTGGCAAAAAGTGGATGGATTAAAGAATGTTCCTTCCAACACCTATGTTAATGATATAAAAGCGTCTATGCATGATGAGAATGTGGTCTATGCAGCCTTCAATAATCATAAGTCAGGTGATTTCAAACCATATTTATTAAAATCTACGAATAAAGGAAAGTCTTGGGCGATGATAAACTCGGGGTTACCCATAAGAGGTTCCGTTTATTGTGTGGTTGAAGATCATATAGACCCAAACCTATTGTTTGTAGGTACGGAGTTTGGTGTTTTCGTGAGTACCGATGCGGGAGCAAATTGGCTCGCTCTAAAGGGTGGTCTGCCTACCGTTGCGGTAAGAGATATTGATATTCAAGAACAACAAAATGATTTGGTTTTAGCTACGTTTGGTAGAGGTTTTTGGGTGTTGGATGATTATTCTGCTATACGTCAGATTAATTCAGACATAAAATTACAAGAAGCAGTATTCTTAAATAATAGAGCCGGATTAACTTTTGTTTACGATAGTAAATACGGGTATTCAGGAGCTGGTTTTCAGGGGGCTTCCTTCTATACCGCTAAAAACCCAGAAATGGGAGCGCAGTTCACCTTCTTTGTAAAGGAAGTGCCTGAAACAAACAAATCAAAAAGGCAAGAAGAGGAATCTGAAGCTAGAAAAAATGGAGAAGATGTTGTTTATCCAAGTAAAGAACAGCTTAGAAAAGAGGATACAGAAGAGAGTCCTTATTTTATTTTTATTGTAAAAGATAATACAGGTTCAGAAGTGAAGCGATTTTTGAAAACAGCAAAATCTGGATTGCAAACCGCTAATTGGGATGGTACTTGGAGTCAATTTAATGTCAGTAACTCGAAGTCTCCGCTAAGTAAAACAGGGTCGGCATATTTAGCTATTCCTGGAAACTATACGGTTTCTTTAGTGCTCAGCGCAAATGATAAGGTGACCACCTTGGTAAAGGACCACCCATTTGAGTTAAATGTATTAAATTTAAATACACTGAAAGCAGACCCGGCTGGGCTAATTGCTTTTCAAAAAGATCTAAACAAATTAGATAGAGTGGCAAATGGAGTGGATGCCTATTATAGTAATTCCAATAAACGAGTGAAGTCAGCTAAAGCTGCTGCGCGCGTTTCTACAAACGGTGATTTAAGTGCGCTGAAAGAATTGGGTAAATTAGACGCTCAACTTCATCAAATGGATATTAAGTTACATGGAGATAAAACGTTAGGCAAACACCAATTTGAAATTGAGCCGAGTACTTTAGATAGAGTAGGTTTGGCCGCATGGAGTAGTTACTCTAGTCAAAATGAAAGTACTCAAATTCAACGGGATGATTATGTTATTGCGAAAGAAGAGTTGAACGTAATTATTAAAGAGCTTGAAGGAATTAACGCGAAGTTAGTGGCTATTGAAAATATATTAAACATGAAAGGAGCACCTTACTTAAATAATGAACTTCCAAAATTGTAGAAAATTTCACGAACAAAAAGCCTCGCTAATACCCATTAGCGGGGCTTTTTTGTTGGGTAGATGCTTTAAGTCAAAACCTCAATATGATTTCTAGACAATTGAACGAGACCTTTTTTTTCCATTTGCTTTAACAATCTAGATATAACCTCGCGAGAGGTGTTTAACTCAATCGCAATATTCTGATGCGTGTTGTTTAGGATTGATTTCCCACTAACGGCTTTAGATGTATGAAGATAAGCCAGCAATCGTTCATCCATTTTCATAAATGCAATACGATCAATAGTCTGCAACATTTCATGTAAACGTAATCCATAGGTACGCACTACAAATTGTTGCCAGGAGCGGTAGGTCATCATGAATTTATCCATGTACTGAATAGGAATAGATATGATCTGAGTGTGTTCCATGGCTACTGCCCTCACCTCACTCATACGATCGTTAACTGGATAAGCCAAAGAAATAGCACAGGCTTCTCCCGGATGCAAATAATACAAGAATAGCTCGCTACCTTCTTCGTCTTCTCTGAATATTTTCAGCTTTCCGGCACTAACTAAAGGAATAGATTTAACGTATTGGCCCACATCCATTAAATGTACGCCTTCGCCAATAGATTTAATAGTACCCAATTCAGCAATTTCAGTCTTAAGGCCAGACTCGTAAAGCTGCGGAAAATTATGATTAAGTATTTTTCTTATATCTTCCATGTTAAACTGGTCTATCAAGATGTACAATGAATTTACAAAAATATATAAATCATAAAAATAGCCCTTCTATGAAACCAATTTTAGTCAAATTTTACATAGGAAATATGGAAAGCAATAGAAGATAAAATCCTACCTTCGCATCCTTAAATTTGAACCAAAGAGCCTAGTTATCTATCGGGATTTAAATAAGTTTAAGATCAAATAATAAATAGGCATTTGCTTCCGGTTCAAAATTCAATTGATTAAAAGAAAAATATAATAAAGATGAAAGTATCACACGAAGTTAGTGAAGATTTGAGCGGAGTCTTAAAAGTACATATTGATGCTCTTGATTACGCTGCTACCGTTACAAATAAACTAAATATCCAAAGAAAAAAAGCGGACATGCCTGGTTTTAGAAAGGGACATGTGCCGATGGGGATGGTGAGAAAAATGTACGGAAGTAAAGTTTTGGGAGATGAAATTAACCAAATCTTAGGTTCCGGAATTGACAGGTATATTAGAGAGAACAAATTACCCGTTTTAGGTCAGCCTATTCCAATTTCAGATCCTTCAATGGTTTTGGATGTAAACAATATGGGTGATGTAGTGTTTAGCTATAAAATTGGTGTAGCTCCCCAAATTAAAGTGGAGGTTAGTGAAAAAGATAAGTTCACGATGCCAAAGATAAAAGTAGACGAGAAATTAATCGAAAAATATTCAGATGACGTTCGTAGACAATACGGTAAATTTTCATCTATTGAAAAAGCAGGGGAGGCGGATATGCTTAACGGTGTTTTTACAGAATTAAATGAAACGGGTGAAATTAAAGAAGGTGGAATTACTCATAAGTCTACTATTTCTATTGAGTTTGTAGAAGATGCAAAGTTGAAAAAAACTTTAATGGACTTGACTAAAGGTGATGTGGTAACCTTGAACCCGAAAGACGTGTCTAAAGGCGATGAAGACTTAGCTAAAATGTTAAACATAGGTATGCCTCAAGTAATGGCTTTATCTACTCAGTTTTCGTTTGTGGTTGAAGATGTATTTCACGTAGAACCATCGGATCTAAATGAAGAGCTTTTCGAAAAGCTATATGGTAAAGATACCGTGAAAACGATCCCAGAGTTTCATGGTAAAATCACTGAAGAGTTAGAAAAGATTTTCGTGCGTTATCAGGATATTCAATTGTATAAAGATATTAAGACTTCGTACTTAAAGAAATTTGATCATAAATTACCAGACGCTTTCTTAAAAGAGTTTTTAGCTCAAAATAAAGAATATGGTAATGAATCAGATGTGGAAACGGCATATGAAGGCTACTCAGAAAGCTTAAAATGGAACTTGATTGAAAGTGAAATTACGAAGAAATATGAATTGGCGATTGATCAAGAAGAGATCATGGCCTACACCAAAGAGAGTTTGAAAGGACAATTCGCACAATACGGAATGGCTGACCCAGATGAGAAATTATTAAACGATACGGCACTCAACGTTATGAAAAATGAAGAGGAGTACCGTAAAGTATATGAGGACTTATATTTCGCTAAAATGATGACTTTTTATAAAAAGACGTTAAAGCTGAAAGATAAGGCGGTTTCTTATGACGAATTTGTTAAATTAGCCACCGGAGAGGCCCCTAAAAAAGGATTTATGGGCAGTTTATCTAATTTATTTGCATAACACATGACTGATTATAGAGATTTTAAAAAATTCGCAACCAAAGATAAAGGTATCAGTTCCATTGCAATGGAACATTATATTGAGTCTTCAATGACTCCTTATATTCTAGAAGAACGAACAATGAACGTGCAGGCTTTAGACGTGTTTTCACGTTTAATGATGGACAGAATTATCTTCTTAGGAACGGGTGTTGACGATTACGTTGCCAATATTATACAAGCACAATTGTTATTTTTACAAAGTGCCGATGCAAACCGTGATATTTACATTTATATCAATAGTCCTGGTGGGTCTGTTTACGCAGGTTTAGGGATTTATGATACCATGCAATATATTCAACCAGAAGTATCTACAATTTGCACAGGAATGGCAGCATCAATGGCTGCAGTGTTGCTTACAGCAGGTGCTAAAGGAAAACGGTCTGCATTAAAGCATTCTCGAGTAATGATTCACCAACCTATGGGTGGGGCACAAGGGCAGGCTTCTGATATTGAAATTACGGCTAGAGAAATTGCGAAACTGAAAAAGGAATTATATACTATTATTTCTGACCATTCAGGTCAAGGTTATGATAAGGTATGGGATGATTCAGATCGTGATTATTGGATGACCTCTGGGGAAGCAAAAGAATACGGAATGATTGATGAGGTTTTAATAAAAGCCTAATTACTAATTTTTTAAGAGGTTAAAAGGAGGGTGTGCCCAAGCTTTAATCTCTTTTTTTGTCTACAGACAAAAGAAATAAAATGACCAACATGAAAGACGAAAAACCAGTTCAATGTTCGTTTTGTGGGAAACAAAAGAATGAAGTAGGAATGCTAATTGGCGGAACTACAGGTCACATATGTGATAGTTGCGTTGAGCAAGCCATGAAGATTGTAGAAGATGATTCTCAGCATAAGTTGAAAGACTCTTTGCAATCGGCTCTTTCATTATACAAGCCGAAAGAGCTGAACGAAAAATTAAATGAATACGTAATCGGACAAGATGATGCCAAAAAGGTATTAGCTGTGGCTGTTTATAATCATTTTAAACGTTTAACCCAAGTGGTTACTGATGATGATGTAGAGATTGAAAAATCAAACGTGATCATGGTAGGCAGAACAGGTACGGGTAAAACTTTATTGGCTAAAACTATTGCCAAAGTATTGAACGTTCCTTTTGCTATTGCAGATGCTACGGTTCTTACAGAAGCAGGTTATGTAGGTGAAGATGTAGAGTCTATTTTAGCTCGTTTGTTACAAGCCGCTGATTATAATCCTGAGTTAGCAGAACGGGGTATTATTTTTATTGATGAAATTGATAAAATTGCCCGTAAAGGGGATAATGCATCTATTACTAGAGATGTATCTGGAGAAGGAGTACAGCAAGGTTTATTGAAACTTTTAGAAGGTACCGTAATTGGAGTACCTCCGTATGGGGGTAGAAAACACCCGGAGCAGAAATTAGTAGAGGTAAACACAAAAAACATCTTGTTTATTTGTGGCGGGGCTTTTGATGGTATCGAAACCCAAATTAGTCGTAGAATTAATAAGCAGCCAATGGGGTATACGACTAATAAATTAGAGAAGATTGATGAAGAGAATTTACTTCAATATATCACACCATCTGATTTAAGATCTTTTGGGTTGATTCCAGAATTAATTGGTCGTTTTCCTGTTCTAACACATCTAAACCCACTAGATAAGGGCGCGCTAATTAATATCCTTACAGAACCAAAAAACAGTCTAATCAAACAGTATACGAAGTTGTTTGAAATGGAGGGCATTAAGTTAACGGTAACCAAAGAGGTGTTAAGTTTTATTGTAGATCGTGCAGATGAATTTAAGCTGGGCGCACGTGGTTTAAGAGCCATTTGCGAAGCTATAATGCTAGATGCGATGTATGATGTACCTAGCGAAGCTAAAGAAGATAAAAGATCTGAGTTAATAATTGATCTAGCGTATGCAACAGAGCATTTTGAGAAATCAGGAATGAGTAAGTTAAGAGTCGCTTAATCAGATTTTGTTAATGAGTTTTAAAAGCAATAAGAGAAAGGGAAAAGCCGGACTTTTATTGCTTTTTTTTATGTCTGTTAATTTTTGCTACGGTCAGTTTCCCTATGCACTTTCTTCTAAAGTTGATTACTGTTTAATTGGATTGGGTGCCGTAAGTTTAACGGCTGGTCAAATTATATCTTCCAATAATCCAATTCTTACGGTAGATCAAATCAATAACTTAGACCCTAATGCGGTCAATTCATTTGATCGGAACACTATCTTTAATTATTCGGAGTCTTCCAATACATTAAGTGAAGCCTTGCTAATTGGAACAGGGTTAAGTTCATTAACACTTTTATTGGATAAGTCGATTCGTAAAGAATGGGCGACAGTTGGTGTAATGGGAGTAGAGGTCCTTATGGTTACTTATGGGTTAGCTTCTGTAACTAAGGGAACATCATTAAGAGCTCGTCCTTATGCATATAACCCGGCAGTTTCGAATGTGCGAAAACAAAATAGAGATGCCCGTTATTCTTTTTATTCTCAATCAACCGCTGCCACTGCGGGGATTAGTTTTTTTGCGGCAAGAGTTTTTTCTGATACGCATCCAAATAGTAAATGGAAACCGTTGATTTGGACAGGTGCAGCTATTCTTCCTATGGTTACAGGTTGGGCAAAAATAGATGCAGGTGAGCATTTTAAGACCGATGTGATAATTGGTTATGCAATGGGAGCTTTGACGGGTTATTTTATTCCGGTGCTGCATTTGCAAAAGGATACTACTAAAGCAAAAGTTTCACTAGAGCCAAGTTTCAATGGGTTAGCTTTACGAGTAGTATTTTAAAACTTAACCTGTAACTTCAAGTTTATTTGACGGTTAGTCAGGTAATTTGGTACCGCATAATACCGGTTATTGATATCATGAACCCAGCTATAAGAAATGGTGTTATTTACCCCTAATAGATTGAATATTTCCAAGGCCAGCCACATGCTTTTTAAAGATTTAAAACCATTTGAATTGCCTAGTTTATTTCGCTTCTCAAATTTATTCTTTAGTAACTCTTTTGAAAAACCAAGATCAACTCTTCGGTAAGGTGGCATCCTAAAAGTATCATTATATCTTTGGTAGGTAGGAGGTCCGAAAGGAAGTCCGGTAGCTAGGTATATGGTAATATTAGTTTTAAATGTTGGGTTATTAGGTAGGTAATCTTGAAAAAATATAGCGAAATTAACCCGTTGATCTGTTGGTCGAGGAATGTATCCCGGTTCAATTTTTTCTGTTTTGACTACTGGGTTAAAGGGATCATTTGGTTGAACTTCTTCTCCAGCAGCATTGAAATATTTGTAATAAAAGTCATTTGTTAAATCCTCTTGAGTAGACATGAAACTAAGACTAGCCCAAGACTCTACTCCTTTAACAAATTCCCCATTAATTTTGAAGTCAATTCCAGTAGCGTATCCATGAGAGTTATTGGTCGCATAATATCTAATTCTTACATTATCTACCTCGTATGGAATTAAACGCTGCAAGTCTTTATAATACATTTCAGCAGTGACTTTAAAAGGTCTGCCCCACATTAAAAAATCATGCTCAACTCCTAAAACGTAATGAATAGCCGTTTGAGCTCTAATGTTTGGGTTAATTTCACCCTCTACATTTCTCATTTCTCTAAACGATGGGGGTTGATGATAATAGCCCCACGCTGCTTTAAAACGATAGCTCTTTTTCCAGTTAGGTTTGAAGGAGACTAAAGCTCTAGGTCCACCTACTAATTCGTTATTGTAGCTCCAGTAGTTCAGTCGGCCACCAATATTTAAGTGTAATAGATTAGAGTCTAAATCAAAAGTTCTATCCCATTGTGCATATCCATTTAAGCGATACCAATTTAATTTGTTTTTATTAGCGTAAGATTGGTTTAAAATAATTTGATTTGATGGGCCTTGAGGGGTGGAATAGCCAGTAGAATCAATTAATTCCCATTCTTCATAGACATCATCTACCCATTCCACATTAGCTCTTCCTCCCCATGAAATTTCCGACTTCTTACCGTAGTACTTTCCGTCATGAGTAAGCGTACCAATAGTTGCTAAATAGTAATTTCTAGCGTGATTTATAAAACCTCCAACACCCCGGTTAAAGGCTACTTGGCCAAAATTATCTGAACCTAGGTCTTTATCTAGTTCATCTAATCGGTAGGCACCTTCAATATCAAATGTTTCCGTTTCATCACTATTATTAACCGAGACTCCAAATTTCAAGAGTAAACTATCCGTTGGCAACGCAGTGACTGTAAATGCGGCAAGTGCCGTTTGATATTGGTCAATTTCTTGTCCGTCATAAAATACAGACAATTGAAGCGCCTCCTGAAAGGTTCCAAATTCAGTAACTCTTGTTTTGGGGACAAACTGGTATTTATTTCTAGAAAAAGATCCTAAAAACCCAAGTTCAACACGATCAGAAATATCAAAGGTAAAATAGCCCTGGTAATCGATAAAGTCAGGTTTGTACTCTCCATCAGTATCTAAGCTTCTTAATAAATACTGATTGGTTCGGTACCGGAATCCATGAATTTGAGTAAATCGTTTGTCATCCGAAGCTTGCTCTATAGCAATTTGAGCCCCCAGGAAACTTAGCTCTACAAACCCTGCAAATTTTTCAGGTTCTTTATACGTCACATCCAAAACACTTGACATTTTATCTCCATACCTAGATTCAAAGCCACCCGAAGAAAATTTCACATTATTAACCATGCTTGGGTTAACAAAACTTAATCCTTCTTGTCTCCCCGAACGGACTAGAAACGGCCGGTATATTTGAATTCCATTAACATAAATTAGGTTTTCATCAAAATTCCCACCACGTACACTGTATTGTGAACTCAACTCATTTCTACTAGAAACACCTTGTCCTTGAAATATTAAAGATTTTTCAATTCCAGAACTTGGACCCGCTATTTGTGTCGCACCTTTAGTTTTAATAGCTGAAAGCCCAGTTTCGCGTATCCGATTCCCTTTAACGATATGGGCTTTCATTTTTTTTGAATTAAAATTTAGTTCAAAATTCAAAATAACGGTTTCATTGTTCCGTGCACTAATATTAGAATAACTCGTGTCGTAACCTATATATACAATGATGAGGTTAATTTCTTGGTTCGCTGGTATTTTATGAGAATATAGTCCAGCAGAATCGGTTACCGTACCGTGTTGAAAATCATTTACGAAAATATAGGCGCCAGGTAATGGAATACCTTGGTCAGAAACTACGGTTCCTTTAATTTTTCCATGACTTACATCTTGCGCCAAATTAGGCTGAATACCTAAAGTTGAAATGAAAGTAATGAATAATATAGTGATTTTGTTTTTCAAAAGATCTAAAAGAAAGAATGTAACCGATAAACTAATTACTCTTTGAATTATTGTTATCCGTGATATTTAGAAGGTTATTTTTTCTTGAACTCTCCGTTGTCCCATGCTTTAATGAACTGAGCCCATGCAATTGGGTTTAAGATACTCCAAGTAGGGTATTGACCGTTGTAATATACCTGCTGGCTTTGACGGTAATTCTCATATTTGAAATTTTCACTACCTGAACCGGGCATGTTTTGCATACGCTCTCTCATTTCAGATTGTGCTAAATTGGCATTTGCTCTATCCAAATCATCCGTAGGAATTCTAGTATTTAAAAACTCTTCTTTAAACTGTTCTTTACTTGGCCATGGGTATACCATGTGTGTGCGAAGTAGTAGTGTGTCAGAAGACATTAACTGAATCAGAGAATACTTTTTTGTGTTCAAGGTATCTGGAATTACAAAAAAAGCATCTTTAAAGCCAATACTTGTAAACTTAATAGAATCACCGGTTTGTGCCGCAAATGAAAATATACCATTGGCGTCAGCCGTTGTTCCAGTGTGTCTTTGTAAAACGAAAATTGTGGTGAAAGGTACTGGCTGTAAGCTGTCACCATCTAGGATAACACCAGAAAACTGAATAACTTCTTTTCTTATTTCTGTAACTTCATCTTGGGCAAAAGAGGCGGTTGAACAAAGGCTTATAAATAGAAAAAATAGAAATGACTTTTGCATACAATAAATCTAAAATAATTTTGAATTCTCACCGAATTCTATGGGCGGTGAAATTACCAAATAAAATTGAAAGAAAAGGTTTTAAAATTGTTAACAGAATCACCAATTTTCACTTCCAAAAGGTGCTCTCCTGAGGAGGGAGTATGATGGTTGAGATTAATCCAAACTAAGTTTGTTTTATAATCGTATTCCAAAAGCGTCCACTCCCCGTCTATATAGGCAGAGTATGTTTTAATTCCACTCCCATTGGTATTATCTTCTGTTTTCAAAATCAACTTATTTAAGCTAGA
Organism: Salibacteraceae bacterium; assembly: GCA_047610145.1. Taxonomy (GTDB): domain Bacteria; phylum Bacteroidota; class Bacteroidia; order Flavobacteriales_G; family Salibacteraceae; genus CAJXZP01. The sequence goes on from JBLFZF010000009.1 coordinate 26,768, forward strand.
TATGTTGTTAGAAACAGATTTAAAGTTCACTGGTTTAATGGTTGGAGCAATAGTGTCTAAAAAGAGGGTGTACGGCCCCATACTTCTTGTTTTGAAAGTGACCCAGCCTTGAGCGTATTTCCCACCTTCTGGTGAAATTACTTTTAGTTTGCTATTCAGCGAAACAGCAAAATACTTTGGTCCCAAAAATTCATTAGAATCAGCACGAATGGATACCGTCATTTTTCGTTGTAATGGCGTATACAGGTTTTGTACATAGTGAATAGGAGCTACAGCATTAGGTAAGGTATCTGCTAAAGTAGTGGTGAAGTTTAAGTCTTCATATAAGCTGTATTTTGGAATATTAACTCGAATATCGGGATTTTCAAATACATTGTCTTTGTTATATTGAAAAAGTAAGGGGCTAGTTTTTTTTGGCTCCAACTCATAATGTGAACTATCAAAATTCACCGCAAATTTGAGTGTCGACTCATTGCCGTATACATCCGAAATGTGATAGTTAAGCAGATGCCCGTATTTTGAAAAGTACACCAAGCCTTTATTTTTTACGTCTTTATAAATGCGGAGTTTATTATACGTAGTTAAGAAGCTTTTTTGAATCCTTCGTTTGTTCTTTTTGGTTTCATAAAAATCTACATGAGTTTGAATAAATCGCGTCTGGTCAAAGCTAATTTGATTCATTTCATGTGAGTATATAAGATGGGTATCAGCGGTTAATGAAATATTAAAAACCCCACATCTATTATGAGATCCGTTAAGTTTATCTATGGCTTCAATACCAAATCCAAGAACTCCTCGAGCCTTCAAGGTTGTGGTTGACGAAATCTTATATGAGGACCCCACTTTTTGGATAGGAATAATGAGTGGTTCGTTTTTGCCGTTAATAAAACTCGTGTCATTCATGGGATAGATTCCTACGTTTTTTAATGTAGGCGGTATATTGTCTTTGATGTCAAGTCCATACTGGAGTGGGTTTTGAGGAATTCCATTTTTGCGAATTTCAAAATGTAAATGAGGTCCTCCAGATCCACCAGAGTTTCCAGATATTGCAATGGTATCTCCTTTCTTAACTGGGATTTGTTTTGGGTGGAAGAAGCGTTCAATTGTAAATTTTTGAGTTTCGTATTGGTGTGTTAAAATTCGTTCGGTGATTTGGTTGTTAAACTTTTGCAAATGACCATAAGCGGTCATAAAGCCATTAGCGTGAGTTATGTAAAGCGCGTTTCCGTAACCACCTAAAGATATTTTTACTCTAGAAATGTATCCATCGGCTGCAGCCAAAACTACATGTCCTTCTACTTGTTGGGTCTTTATGTCAATTCCAGCGTGAAAATGACCTCCTCTAATCTCTCCAAAATTTCCGGCTAAGTACAACGGAATTTGGAGGGGAGAAGAAAAATGAATAGAGGTATCTGTCTGTGCAAAAGTGGCGTTGCACAAAAGAATAAAAACACCTAGAAAAATGGTCAATTTTATTAATCTCATAAGTGCAAAATTATTGATTCTTAAGAGGTATGGCATTTATTTTTAGGTTGCTTTACATAAGAGGTTGTTAAAACTTGTTTTATAAGGGTTCCACGTATAAATTTGTACGAGTTCACAGCTTAGATTTAAATTAGATTTTTTGGAACAACAATTAGAGAAAATTCATTTTGGAATTAAGCAATTACAAGATTTGCACCAAAATGCGCTGGTTGAAATTGATAGATTGAAAGCAGAGAATTCTTTGTTGAATCAAAAAATATTGAGATACGAAGAAAGTTCAGCTTCCGAAACTGAAAAGAAACTTTTAGAGGGTATGACTAATAATTCAGCCTCTACGGAAGTAGAAAAGAAGAAAATGAAGTTGAAAATTAATGAATTAGTGCGGGAAGTGGATAAGTGCATTGCGCTATTAAATCAGTAAAATATGGGTAAACTATCTATTAATGTAAACATTGGAAATAGGGTGTATCCGTTGACTATTGATCGAGAGGAAGAAGAATTGATTAGAAAGGCAGCCAAAAGAGTGAATGACAACATGAAGCAATTAGGAAACACTTACGAAGTAAGTGATAAACAGGATTTGTTAGCAATGACAGCTTTGTTTTTTTCTAATAAAGCGTTGGAGGTTGACGATAAAATTGATAATATTTCAGGTAATGTAACACACAAGCTTCAAGAGATTGAAGAAGATGTTGAACGTTATCTTAGCAATGCTAATAAGTAGAACGTTCTTTACATAATTATTGCTGTTGTTGCAGTAATAAAATCAATTACTCGCATTGGTTTAGTAGGTTTAGTAGAATCAACATTCTTTTCGTTAAGAGATTGTTTTATCTGTTCAAAACCGGGCCTAGGTTATTCTAACTTGTTAGGAGATTTTATGTTTTACATAAGACGGAGGAAGGTTGCGAAGTTAAGGTAGCATCTCTAATCTTGTACTTTTTATAGGTTTTACAAGCAACTAAATTGATGCGGGTTTTTTTATTAGTATGTGGGTTAATCCCCAAAAAAAAGAAAATTAATGGATATTATTAGTATTGTATCAGGATTGGCCATTGGCGTATTAGCAGGTGGAGGCGTAGTTTTTTTAATTCTTAAAAAAACACTTGAAAAAGGAAATCATGCGCTTATCGAAGAAGCGAAAGCAGAGGGTAAGGTTTTAAAAGAAAGAAAAATTATTGAAGGTAAAGAAAAGTTCTTCCAACTTAAATCTGATCACGAACAGGTAATTAATGGTAAGAATCAAAAAATACAGCAGGCAGAACAAAGAGTAAAGCACAAGGAAACGAAGCTTAATCAAAAATTGCAAGACATTAATAAGTCGGAAAAAACCAATCTGGATCTAGGTACGAAGCTTGAAAAGCAGATTGCGCATAACCTCAGTAAAAAAGCAGAGTTAGAAAAATCACTTGAAAGTGCGGTTTCTAAATTGGAGAATATTGCAGGTCTTTCGGCAGAGGATGCAAAGAAACAGTTGTTAGAAGTATTGGAGGGAGATACAAAAAACAATGCTGCTCGATTAATGCAAGATATAATTGAAGATGCAAAAATTAGTGCAAACAAAGAAGCTCAAAGAATTGTAATTCAATCTATTCAGCGTACCGCAACGGAGCATGCCATTGAAAACTCAGTATCTGTATTTAATATTGATAGTGATGATGTAAAAGGACGAATTATTGGCAGGGAAGGTCGTAATATTAGAGCTATTGAAGCAGCAACAGGTGTTGAAATAGTTGTAGATGACACCCCTGAAGCTATCATCCTTTCGTGTTTTGATCCGGTAAGAAGAGAAATTGCACGATTATCTTTACATCAATTAGTGACCGATGGTAGAATTCATCCGGCACGAATTGAAGATGTAGTAAAGAAAACGACTAAACATATTGAAGAGGAAATTGTAGAAGTGGGTAAGAGAACTGCCATTGATTTAGGTATTCATAATCTACATCCGCAACTAATTAAAATGGTGGGTAGAATGAAATATCGTTCATCTTACGGACAAAATCTTTTACAGCACTCGAGAGAGGTGGCTAACTTGTGTGCTACGATGGCTGCTGAGTTAGGTTTAAACACGAAGCTAGCTAAAAGAGCAGGTCTACTGCACGATATTGGAAAAGTTCCTGAAGACGAGCCAGAAGTACCTCACGCTATTTTAGGTATGAAGTTAGCGCAAAAGTATAATGAACACCCCGAAGTAATTAATGCTATTGGAGCTCACCACGATGAAATTGAAATGACAAGTTTGTTATCTCCTATCGTTCAGGTGTGTGATGCTATTTCGGGAGCACGTCCAGGTGCGCGTAGAGAGGTTGTTGAAAGTTACATACAACGTTTAAAAGATTTAGAAGAATTAGCCTTAAACCATGATGGCGTTACTAAAGCCTATGCTATCCAAGCAGGTAGAGAATTGCGTGTTTTAGTAGAATCTGAAAAAGTGGATGATAAAATGGCGAATGAAATTTCGTTTGGAATTTCTCAAAAAATTCAGTCTGAAATGACGTATCCAGGTCAGGTTAGAGTAACAGTAATTAGAGAAACAAGAGCGGTAAGTATTGCCAAATAATATGTAGTAGAATAAATTTTTGATCATGGCTAAAATTTTCAATCTAGGAGATAATAATTCTATTTTCAATCAATTTATTATGGAAATCCGTAATGTTGATGTTCAGAAAGATTCCATGCGGTTTAGACGTAATATTGAACGAATGGGGGAGATTTTCGCCTACGAAATCAGTAAGCATTTGAACTACTCTAATGCAACGATTACTACACCTCTCGGAGAATGTGATATTAATTTAATAAATCGTCAGCCGGTAATAGCTACGGTTTTAAGAGCCGGTTTACCCCTGCATCAAGGAATACTAAATTACTTTGATCAAGCTGAAAACTCCTTTGTTTCTGCATATAGAAAACATATTACAGCTGATGATTTTGAGGTTCGAGTAGAATACATTTCTGGTCCTAGTTTAGAGGGAAAGACGCTAATTCTCTGTGATCCAATGCTAGCATCAGGTCAGTCTATGATATTAAGCTATAAAGCCCTTATTGAGCAGTATGGCGAACCAGAACATGTGCATATTGTATCGATAATATCAAGTTCAGAAGGTACAGATTATTTGATGAAGAATACAAAATCTAATGTTAGTATTTGGACGGGAGCTATGGATTCTGAAATGACTGCGCAATCATATATTGTCCCTGGGTTAGGAGATGCAGGCGACTTAGCCTACGGTAAAAAGGAATAATATGGCGCATATTGCGAGTGTGATATTGTTTTTATTTCTGGCAGGTACTAAATTACTAATAGCTCCAGGAATTATGTTAGCCTCAGGAATGGGGATAATCGAAACTATTTTTATCACCTATTTTGGTGCGGTTATAGGTGCAATTGTTTTTTATTATTTTGGGGTCACTATTTTTAAATGGTGGGATGGAGTAATGGGGACTGAAAATAAGAGTAAACATATTTTCTCTAGAAAATCTCGTGTCATGGTGAAAGTGAAAACACAATATGGAATTATTGGTGTTGCCGCAATGGCTCCAATAATTTCTATACCAATTTCCGCCCTTATTGTCGCTAAATTTTTTCCGGATAACAAAAAGGTAGTTCCTATTTATGCGCTTGTTTTTATTCCGGTATCTATAGGCTTAACATTTTTGTCGGAACCAGTAATTATTCCCATAGTTAAGTTGGTAAAAGAAATTTTCATTTAGGCTAAGGCTCAAGATATTCATCATTTTTATGCAAAAGTATCAACACATTTTTTTTGATTTGGATCATACTCTATGGGATTTTAAGACCAATTCCCGATTAACCTTATCCGAAATTTATGCTCATTTCGAATTAAGTGACAAAGGAATTGATTCTGAAAAGTCGTTTATTGACATCTATGAAAAGTACAATCATAGAATGTGGTCTGAGTATCGTGTAGGGAAGATGAGTAAAGAAACCCTACGTACGGAAAGGTTTAGGCAATCTTTGTCGCATTTGGGAGTAAAAGATAAGGAGTTGAGTTTAGCCGTGGGTGATTTCTATGTAGACCGTAGCCCAATTAAAACAGCGTTATTTCCTGATGCAATTGATGTCTTAAAAGAGTTAGATGCGAAATATGAGCTTCATATTATTACCAATGGATTTGCCGAAATTCAAGAAATTAAACTTAATAATAGTGGACTAAGCCCATTTTTCAATAAAATTATCACTTCTGAAAATGCAGGGACTAAAAAACCACATCCGGCTATTTTTAACTACTCTTTAAAGCTGGCTAACGCAAGCACTAATGAAAGTCTGATGGTTGGTGATAATCAGCTCGTAGATGTAGAAGGGGCCATGAAAATGGGGATTGACGCAGTATTCTTTAATCCTGAAAATGAAGAAACTTTTGTGAACCCTACGTATGAAATTAACGGACTTAAACAGCTACTGGGTTTTTTATAGCTGGTAGATTTATTTTTGGCTTTACATTTTCGCCAAAACAGAAGTTCTTCCTTGTACTTTTTGATCAATTTCTACCATTACCTTAGAATCTATCGGTATAAATACGTCTACTCGTGAACCGAATTTTATAAACCCAAATTCTTCACAAGCAGCTAGTTTATTCCCTTCTTCTTTATAATGAACAATTCGCCTAGCTAAAGCACCTGCAATTTGTCTAAACAATACAGATTTACCATTAGCATTTTCAACTACATAGGTAGTTCTTTCATTCAGCGTAGAAGACTTTGGATGCCAAGCGACTAAAAATTTACCGGGATGATATTTAAAGTATTTAACTACTCCTGAGATTGGAGACCAATTAATGTGCACATTGAAAGGCGACATAAATACCGATATCTGAATTCTTTCTTCGTTTAAATACTCATCTACAAAGACTTTTTCAATGGCCACTACCTTTCCGTCTACCGGAGAATATACATTGCCCTCTAGAGCCTGAAATGGACGGTTTGGCTGTCTAAAAAAATAGAGAACCATCCAAATAATATAAACAGCTCCAAGATCAAGTATTAATTGAATAATGAAATAGCTGGAAAAAAGAGTTCCTAAGTATACGAGTATTCCTCCTACCACTAATGATAGAATAATACTGACCGTCCCCTCTTTGTGTAAACGCATAATTCGAATTTCGGCAAATGTAAATTAAATGTGGTTAAATATTACTAATGGATAGTAAGTAGGCTAAAATTACTGGAGCAGTTAAAAGAATGGCATCAAATCTATCCAGAATACCTCCGTGACCGGGCATGATTTTACCGGAATCTTTAACTCCCGCGTTTCTTTTAAAAGCAGATTCCATTAGGTCTCCTAAATTGGCGAAAATGCTAATTAATAAGGCTGCACCTATCCATACCGGAACAGAAAAATGACCCCAGAAGTATTGAATAACCATCGCACCAATTAGCGTGAATATACCTCCGCCAATGGATCCTTCCCAAGTTTTATTGGGTGATATTCTTTCAAAAAGCTTGTTCTTTCCAAAGGCTCTTCCAAATAAATATGCCCCTGTATCATTGGTCCATGTTAAAATGAAAATAGATAATGGAAGTTGCCAATTAAAGTGGGTAACATTGAAAGAAGGGAAAAACCCTAAAACTAATAAGCTGACTAATGGTATAGCTAAATAAAATGCTCCAGATAGCGTAATGGAAATGTCTGTGATAGATGTACTAGATGGCTGGGATAATAAGCGAATCACAAAAGCAATAGCTATAACCATCCAAATTGAAAACACCCAAAAGGAATGTGGATGATCAAAAAAATAGCCAGAAAGAAAAACAAATAACCCACTAAGAGTTGCCCCCAAATAGGTATACGATAATTCGGTAGATTTCTTTGCTAATTTGTAAAATTCCAGCGTTCCTATAAATGCAATAATAGAAAATAGGACCAATGATGGATAATACCCCATCAGTAGTGACCCAATAACGATGGAGACAAAAAAGAATCCTGAAATAGCTCTGGTTAACAAATTATGTTTGTTCTATATGGTTTTAATGATTTCCTTAGCCTTTTCTTCATCGTTTTGATGCACATACAAGGAAACCATAAAGTCAGTATCGTTAAGCGATTTTAACATAGAGTCTTGGTGATTGAAAGTATTAGATTCAATACCGGCAGCTTCTAGTTTTGATCGCTTTAAATTAACATCCACACCATCCATAGATTTGAAAATGCTTACCCAATTTCTTTTATCTAAATCAGCCATAATATTATTTATTTGTTCCTAGTAAAGTTAACCAAATAATGTGAAATTGACTAAAAAGATAGGTCTGAATTATTCAGACCTATCTTCTAACTTAATTTCTGTTTCAGGAATGGTATCAGCTGTTACGTTTTCCTTAATGGGTTCTTCTGAAGTAACAGCAGTTTTAGTAGTGGCTTCTTTTTCTTTTTTAGCCAAACGGGAGTCTGCTTCTTCTTTAACTATTTGGGCCTTTATTAAATCAGCTTCAAAAGTTCGTTTGCCGAATATTAATTCTAAATCATCCTTAAAGATCACTTCTTTTTCTAAAAGTGTTTTTGCTAAAATGGTAAGTTTGTCCTTGTTAGCCTCTAAAATTGTTATGGCTTTTTGATACATCCGTTCAATAAGTTCACTTACAGCAACATCAATTTTCTCAGCTGTTTTTTCGCTGTAAGGTTTTTGGAAAGAATACTCTTGTTGACCAGAAGAGTCGTAATAACTAACATTTCCTATTTTTTCATCCAGTCCGTAATAAGACACCATTGCATATGCCTGCTTGGTAACTTTCTCTAAGTCACTTAAAGCTCCAGTTGAAATTTTTCCAAACATGACTTGTTCTGCAGCACGCCCGCCTAAAGCGGAACACATTTCATCGAGTAATTGTTCGGTGGTAGTAATTTGCCGCTCTTCGGGTAAATACCATGCGGCACCTAATGATCTTCCACGAGGAACGATAGTTACTTTAACCAAAGGAAATGCATGTTCTAACAACCAGCTGGTTGTAGCGTGACCCGCTTCATGAAAAGCAATCGTTTCTTTTTCTTTCGGAGCAATAATTTTACTTCTCTTTTCAAGACCTCCAATAATTCGATCTACCGCGTCTAAGAAATCTTGTTTTTCTACAGAAGGTTTCTTTTTACGTGCCGCAATTAATGCCGCTTCGTTACACAAGTTAGCGATGTCAGCACCTGAAAATCCTGGTGTTTGATTTGCTAAAAAGTCAATATCAATGTCTTCCACTAATTTCAAAGGTTTCAAATGAACTTCGAAAATTGCTTTTCTTTCTGTAACCTCTGGGAGGTCAACGTGAATTTGGCGGTCAAATCTACCCGGTCTTAAAAGAGCTGAATCTAATACATCTGCTCTATTGGTGGCGGCTAATATAATGACACCCGAATTAGACCCAAAACCGTCCATTTCAGTGAGCAGCTGATTCAATGTGTTTTCACGTTCATCATTCGATCCTTGCATGGCACTTTTACCCCGAGCTCTGCCAATCGCATCGATTTCATCAATGAAAATAATTGAAGGTGCTTTTTCTTTAGCTTGTTTGAATAAGTCGCGCACTCTAGATGCACCAACACCAACAAACATTTCAACGAAATCAGAACCTGAAAGTGAAAAGAATGGTACGTGAGCTTCTCCAGCTACGGCCTTAGCTAATAAAGTTTTACCTGTTCCAGGAGGACCTACAAGTAAAGCTCCTTGTGGGATTTTAGCTCCTAAAGCAGTGTATTTATCTGGGTGTTTTAAGAAGTCAACAATTTCATTTACCTCTTCCTTTGCTTCCTCTAAACCCGCCACATCTTTAAATGAAACCTTAACGGCTTCATTTTTATCAAAAAGTGTTGCTTTTGATTTTCCGATATTGAAAATTTGGCTACCACCGCCAGCTCCTCCGCCCATTCTGCGCATGATTAAAAACCAAAACCCAATTAGTAGTGCTATTGGAAGTAAAATACCAAGGATGTCTCCAAACCAATTTTCTTGCTTTATAAAGTCATACTCTAAGCCAAATTGCTCTTGCCACAAGTTTAAATTCTCTCCAAAAAAATCAGCTTGAGGAATGTTAAAAACAAATTGTGGACCTTTCGGCATAAATCCATTTTTATTATCGGTGTCCGTAGCATGCTTACTATATTCTTCCTTCGAAAGGGCATCTTCATTTAGATACACTTTACCTGTTTCAGAATTGATAACTTCTACTCGTTCTACATCTCCTTTGAGAACCATTTCCTTGAACTCACCATAGTTGATGTTTTCTGGCTGTGGGGTCCAATTAAAAAAGTTGACTCCAATTAATCCAATGGCAAATATGGCATACAGCCAATAAAAATTAAATCCACCGTTCGGAGTCTTTTTAGCACCAGGACCTTTGAATGGATTTTTGCTTTTTTGTTTTGGTTGATCTTTATTCATTTATAGTCTCTTGATTGTCTTTAATATAATGGATTTCAGCATCCGCCCATAAATTCTCTAAATTATAATGCGCTCTTTCATCGTCTTTGAAAATATGCACCATAGTGTCGAAATAATCTAGTAAAATCCAATTCGCTTCACGGTATCCTTCTATGTGTTTAGGCTTCTCTTTTAACATGGTGAAAGACAAATCTTCAACACTACTTGCAATTGCTTGTACATTGGTGTTTGAACTTCCGGAAGAAATCACAAAGAAATCAGCATAAGAATTTAAAACCTTTGTAAGGTCAATTACACAAATGTTAGTTCCTTTTTTTTCTTGAATCCCTTTAACAATTACGTCAATTAACGGATTGAGTGACTTGGTACTTGACTTTTTGGCCATTTATTTTTCTAAAATTGGGCGCAAAGATAACTAATTGGGAGTATATCCTATGGTTTCAAAACTGAATAGTAGTATTAAATAATTTGTGTTAAAAAAACTATAAAAGACTTAAAAATTAGAGGGTTGAGAATGAAATTTAGTTGCTTTTTTGGTCTTAAAAAATGTTAATATTTATTTACTTTGTTCCCTTTAAATTAATGCTAAAAATCACGGCTATTGGATACGTTGTTTACGGGTAAGATTGTTCACTTTAAGGAAGAAACGGAATCAACCAATGATTGGGCTGACCAGGAAATGAAAACCTCTAAAGTTTTGGAAGGAACCCTGTTTAAGGCAGACTCTCAAACCAAAGGCAAGGGACAACGAGGACGTCATTGGACGAGTGTTGCGGGTAAAAACATCTTATCTAGCTATGTGTTTTATCCTTCGTTTGTGCATGTAAGCCAACAGTTCTGTTTAGTGAAAGCAGTATCTTTAGCTTTAAAGGATGTATTAGATCAATATTTGATTGATAAGGTTCAGATAAAATGGCCAAATGATATTTATGTAAATGATTTGAAAATTGCAGGGGTTTTAATTGAATCTGCAATGAAAGGTTCTATGATTAGTAGTTCGGTGGTTGGAATTGGTTTAAATGTAAATCAACAACTTTTTGACGCGAAAATGAATGCTACTTCGTTAATTTTAGAGACAGGTAGAGGTTTTGATGTTAATAGTGTTTTATCGGAATTGAGTTTTTTTTTGGAAAGAAGGTATTTGGCTATTCGGGCCAACCAAAATGCAGCAGATATTGAATATCAACAATCTCTTTATAAGTTAGATAAAGCGTGGGAATATCAAGTTGGTAATGAAAGTAACAGGATGATTAATAGAGGTGTAGATAGCCTCGGTCAATTGTTGCTAGAAGATGAATACGGTAGAACAAATCCTTATGGGTTACATGAAGCTCGAATGGTTCTTTAGCTTAACGCTCCAGGTAGGTTTTGTGCTAAGGTGTCGAAAAAGTCTTTTAACGGTTTTTGAACCATTGCTTTCATAAAAAGGTTAACCTCTCCTTCGAAAACAAAGTAGGAATTTGTTTCATTACCTACTTTATTAATAAAAATTGTAAGAGTGAAAAGAAACGGGTTTTTTCCGTCAGATTCTAGAATTATTTTGTCTGGCGAAATGCTTTCTTTCATTTTCATTCCAATAGAGGAAAGGTTCTTGATCCCAAAACGACACGTGTCTTCGGTAGACTTCCAAAACTCCACTCGATCCTCGGGCATTAACTTTTCGAGATTGTTTAAATCTAAAAGAAAATTATAAACGGCTAAAGAATCGCGGTTGACATTGACTTTTGAACTTTCTATGGTTAGCATACTTTATTTTTTTGGATTCCAGGTGGATGGGTTAGCTCGCCAGCTTTTTAATGACTCAACTTGACCGGGCTCTACTAAATTGCCTTTGGTTGCTTGATCTATTAATGTGCTGTAATCTGTTAAAACATGATAATCGCAGCCTGCGGCACTAAAATTTTCTTCAGCGATATCAAAGCCATAACTAAAGATGGCAACTAGCCCTTTAAGTTTTAAACCCGCCTGTCGTAATGCTGAAACTGCTTTTAAACTGCTATTACCGGTAGAAATTAAATCTTCAATAACGACTACTTGACGGCCTTCTTCATAAACTCCTTCAATTTGATTACCTAAACCATGCCCTTTTGGTTCTGGACGAACATAAATAAAGGGTAAATTCATTTCCTGTGCTACCAATGCGCCAATAGCTATTCCTCCAGTCGCTACCCCAGCAATAATGTCGGGTTTGCCATATTGAGCTTCAATTTTATTCACAAATTCGTGGCGAATAAATGTACGGATTAATGGATAAGATAAGATTTTTCTATTGTCACAATACATCGGAGACTTCCATCCAGAAGCCCAAGTAAATGGATTTTTAGGTTGTATAACAACCGCTTTGATTTGTAGTAAAAATTCTGCTACTTTGAGCGATGAATGATCTTTCAGCATAAACGCAAATGTATAAAGTTTTTGTAAACAAAACTCCTATTGTTTTAACGGAAAACATGGAGATTTCTTTAAAAAAGAAATGTGTTATTATTCCTTTTAAGGATGGTAAGCAATTAGTCGATATTGTATGGGGCTTAGAGGCCACTAAATCAAAGGTTCCGGTGTATATAACGCACTTTGACTTGGACGAGCTATGGACTTGCTTTGTTAGTCAGTTTAAATATGTTCAAGCAGCTGGCGGGATGGTATTTAACGATGATAATAAGTTTCTAGTTATTCATAGAAATGGTAAATGGGATTTACCAAAAGGGCATCTAAAAAAAGGGGAACGTCCGGAATTTGGAGGCATGCGCGAAGTGGAAGAGGAGTGTGGGATTAATGGATTAAGTATAATTTCACCATTAGCAAATACATTTCATATGTATGATCGTGATGGAATGGTTCTTAAAAAAACTTTTTGGTATATCATGAGGTCCAGTTTTGACCAAGAATTAACGCCTCAATTAGAAGAAGGTATTGATCAAGTAGTCTGGAAAACAAAGGAAGATGTTAAAGAGATGTCTAAAAAGTCGTACCCCATAATAAATGGACTTTTGAAAAAAGGTTTGAAAATAGTTAATCTTTAATTATTTCATATCTTTTTTTAGCTGATTTAGGCGCAAATAGGGGGGTGAAATCATCAATTATATTTTCCGGGTTTTTTGCGGGTGATTGAATAAAATAACCGTGTTTATCTAAAAGATAGTACATTGGAAAATTCCAGATTTGATAAGAAATCAAAGGGGTATAATTTTTCTGGACAAATAAGTAGGTAAGATGGCCACTTTCTGAGGGTAAGTTTTCCATTTGGAGGGAATCTCGGTCGCATATAATAAACAAGAAATTTACTTTTCTATACTTTTTTTTGATGCTTGCTATTACCTGTAAATCGAGTACACAGGTTTTGCTTTTTGAATTAATGAACGCCAGATAAGTATGCTTTCCCCTAAAGGAGGATAATGTTGTGGGCTCCCCTTTACTGTCCATTAATTCAATTTCTGGCGCTTCCATACCGGCTTTAAATTTGTTATTACTCTGTTGAAAATATAAAGCAGCTTTTTTTTGATTTGGGAAATGACAAAAGTTACTGATTTGATTTATAATTCCATTTTTAGCTTCGAGACTTAACAAGGTGTTTTTCTTTTGGCTTAGGCAATATTGAAGTAGGGCTAAACTACGTACTTCTTCATTTTTTAAGAGAGAATCGGCAGAAAGCATGCGCATAAAGGCCGGGTATATTTTATACTCTTTTTTAGCTAACTCAACTAATTCGGGGTGTTGTGAAAAAAACTTAAAAACCCTACGGCTACTCACGGAGTTGAAGAAGCTTAAATATTGTTTGCTTCGATAATAAACAGGTCTGTTCCAAATGTAGGTTGTAAATAAGTGGGTTTTTGATATCTCCGTTTGTAAGAGCGAGTTGGCTTTGAAAAACGTGAAAAATGTAGCGAATAAGGAGTCATGACTTAATTTTTTCGCATATTCTATTTGTATGGAATCAAAAAAATCAGTGTAAAAAGAAGATCTAATGGTCATCTTTTCCATTATTAATTGATGCATTGCAAATTCTGATTGAATGTTGTCATAATCTGTTTCTCGTGCAATATTTGGTAAAGAATCTAGCGTTTGGAGAGCCACTCTAAACGGAACTCTTTGATTTCCGGCATTTTCAATAGGGAAAAAATCAAGTTGTATGCGTGCCCCTGGATGAATATGTAGTAATAAATTGCGCATTTCTATTTGAATAATAAGTTCTTTTGGGGAGCTTAATTCAAATATTAATTGGTAGGTGCCATCTTCTGAAATAAGGGTTTCAGCAATTAATCGCGTCTCTGTATGAAGTAGGTTTTCATATGCTAAAACACGTATGTTTTCATGTCTGAAAAATGCTGCATTACCAGAAATCTCTACGGTCTTACCAAATGAGAATAGAGAGATATATACGAAAAGAAAAATAAGAGTACCTTTCATTTAAGAAGGTGATTTAGGAATGTATTTAGAAATATCTCCTCCATGCTTTTCGACATCGCGAATGACGCTAGAAGAAATTGCGGAATATTGTGGTTTACTAATTAGAAAAATGGTTTCGATTAATGGAGCCATTTCTAAGTTCATAAGTGCAATGTTTCTTTCATATTCAAAGTCGGCAGAGGTTCTCAAACCTCTTAAGATATATTGAGCCTTAATACTAGTACAAAAGCTAACGGTTAATCCGGAATACACCATGACTTTTATTTTGGGTTGAGATTCAAAAATCTTTTCTATATGAACTTTTCGTTCTTCAGGTGACTGCTGGTAGTTTTTGTTAGAATTAGATCCAATAGCAATGATTAACTCATCAAACAAGTGTAATGACCTTAGAATTATATCTTCGTGACCCACTGTAATGGGGTTGAAAGAACCTGGAAATACCGCAATTTTTGACATTACCTTAATTTTTTTCGAGTATGGTAAAGTTAACGGAACCATATCTTCTTTGTTGTTTGAAGCCCGTAATATTTTCAAAACTATGGTGAGCATCATGTTCAATGATGAGCCACCCTTTATCTTCTAGCAGATTTCCTGCCATTATAGTTTCAAATAATTCTGTTTGCCCTGCCATATTGTAAGGAGGGTCAGCAAATATCAACCTAAATGAAGATTGACTAGTAGAAATAAATTTTTCTACATCTGTTTTATATGCTTGTAATTGGTCAAACTCAAGTTCCTTAGCCGTAGATTTTATGAATTTTATGCAATGAAAACTGTTGTCAACACTCGTTACTGACTTGGTGCCTCTTGAACAAAACTCATAAGAAATGTTACCTGTTCCCGAAAAAAGGTCAAGTACCACTAGATTTTCAAAGTAGAACTCATTATCAATAACATTGAATAACCCTTCCTTTGCCATATCAGTAGTGGGTCTAACTGGTAAGTTACTGGGAGCTGATATTCTTTTTGATTTGTGTTTTCCTTGTATTATCCGCATTGAAGATCGAAAATAGTACTAATTATTTTATCTGAAACTAGTGTTTCAGTTGTGGTGATTAGAGGTGGTGCTAATTGAAAGATTGTAGGTGTATACTTCTGAAAAGCGATAGTAACCTCTGGATTGTGTTTAAAATGTCCACCAATATGAATAGCCGTATCTATTGGCGTAAAGCCAAATTGTTCCAAAGAATAATAGGTGTAATAGATCACATCTTCAAAAGAAGTCATGTCAAAAACATTAAACAGTATCATTTTTTTATTTCGAAACAAGCTTAACGTAAACTGGTTCTCATGATAATGTATAAAAGCCATATCTGAATCATTGGTTAAATAATACAAATGATAGGTAGATATTAATGAAGCGAAATGATGGGATATTTGAGTATGTCCAATTTCGGACTTTAATTTTTGATAGAAGCTATATGAGAATGGAAATACGAGAAAACCATCAATTTCTGGAATGAACTGACTAAATAACTGTTCGGTATCCGAAGTTTTAAAAATAGGCCTTGAAATTTCCGATAAATTATTTTTATCATAAAATACGGAAGGAACGATTGTAAATCTTGGAGAGGTACTATAAATAGTGTTCTTGTTAGCTTGCGCTAAAAGCGGTCTAATAGGATTTTTTATTAAAAAAGATAAAACGTCCTTCTCTGATTTTGTTTCTTCTAATTCATAGCGTTCTACACTAATTAAATCTCCTGTTTTAGGGTTGGATATACCGATACTAACAGAAGAGTCATTCAAATGAATAGCTATAGAATACAAAGAAGCAGCTTTGTGATCAAAGCTGCTTCCTTTTTTGTAATATGTGACTTGAGGTTTAATAACCCTTATTTTTCTTCTTTCCAGTTACCTGAAGTGGTTGGGTCTACCATTGACCCCACTTTCATAACATCCGTTTTGTCAAAAGGATCTGCATCTTTAATTTCAAATACTTGGACCTTCGCACCACTAGACCGTGTGATTTCTCCGGCATCAACATTAAATTCTACATTCTCACTAAAAGGAACATATCTTAGATTATTTACGTCTAAAGGATATTTGTTATCTCTTGTGTTGAGATATTCCGTATTAAAGGCCATTTCCATAGCTGGGTAAAGTGTAGTGTCACGAATAATTATGCCTAAGGCAATAGCTTGAGCTTCATTTCCAATCAAACTATCTGGAACTTCTCCATCCATTATAACCATGACAACAGAGTCATTTGCTAAAAAATCCATTAACGTATCCATGTTGTCACAAAACTTTTGGTGTTCTTTTTTGTACGTTAATTCAATTTGACGTAGATCTTTCAAGTTTTGAATCACAGCCGCATAGCGAATCTGCTTTTTCTTCATGAATTGAATAGGCTCATCAATAGAATGGTAATTTTGATAGGCCAAATAACTGCTCAATAGAATAAGAACCGCGGCAACGCCTAACGATGATTTATTATTGATAATTCCATGCGAATTTAACAGAGTGACAATACCTGCAATTGCAATGGATACACTAGCGATTAAAAATACTCCGTTTTGATCAGCGCTTGCGCCAAAACCTAGTAATCCAAGTCCTAGTAAAATAATGAAAGCCCCTGGGGCATATTTAGAAATAGTTTCTTTCATAATAATGTATACGTAATTCAGTGCTTTTTTATTGAATGACCACAAAACTACAATTTTTTTTAATCGGTTGGATAGCTTGTATCCGATGTTAAATTCAATTTATTTAGCAAAAAAATAAAAAAATAGATTTTGAATATTGATTTATCGCAATCATTTCCGTTTCAAGCAACTCCAGATCAGCAGGAAGCACTGGATTTGCTGAACATGTTCTTTAACTCTAACAATGCACTTCAGGTATTTATTTTACGTGGATATGCAGGGACAGGAAAGACAACAATTTTAGCACATTTAGCAAAAAGTTTACAAAAACAGAATAAAGTAGTCCTTTTGGCTCCTACGGGAAGAGCTGCAAAAGTACTCTCTTCTTATTGTGGAATACCCGCGTTTACAATACATAAGCGTATTTATTGGTTGGCTGAAGGAGCGGAGGGAGATCTTAATTTTGTTTTGCAAAAAAATAAATTTACGGATACTTTATTTATTGTTGACGAATCCTCTATGATATCTTCCTCATCAGCTGGGCAACGCGATGTTTTAGAAGATTTAATGCGATTTGTATACCGGGCAAAAGGATGTAAAGTGATTTTCGCAGGTGATAATGCACAGTTGCCTCCCGTTGAATTAGACTACTCTCCAGCATTAGACGCTAAGTTTATGGAAGACAGATTTAATTTACCCGTTACAGAAATAGAACTTAATACGGTAGTTCGTCAAGAAAATGAATCAGGTATTCTACATAACGCAACTCAGTTAAGACGAC
>JBLFZF010000010.1:0-43614 GCA_047610145.1 Salibacteraceae bacterium
CATAAACGCCATTAAAATCAGTATATTCAATTGCCTCCTTACTCTTTTTATTTTTTCTAAACTCGTCAATAATAGTATTAATCATGATTCTTCTAATCCATGCTTCAAATGGAACATCAGAATTATATTTATCCAATTTGGTTACAATTTTAAGGAATCCCATATTAAGAACCTCTTCTGCATCCGTACTATTTTTATGATATCGCAAACATATACTCATTAAAATACCGAAACACTTATGATAAAGCTCAAATTGAGCTCTTCTCTCATTGTTTTGGCAATCTAATAATAGTGATTTGTCTACCAACATCTATTTTTTATCGAGTTTATGAATCCTTAACCACAAGGATACATAGTTGTAAACGGTAAATAATCTAAAATGGTTGGTCCAAATTCAAAAAATAGTTAATAATTGCTAAATATAAGGCGCACAGATGAAACAAGCAACTCTAAAAAATGATTATGCCTTGTTGGGAAAGCAACTGCCTTTTAATCTCTCCTAATTGTTGTAATTCTTGCAAAAGAGGTATAATGTCTTCTTGTGTATTTTGAATTTTTTTCAATTCATTTCTCTTTGCATCAATTATATCGTTAATTTTTCTTGCTTTATATGCATATAAACCATCCCGTACCGCTCTAAAAATCTTATCCTCTTCGGTGAAGACATCAATATTTTGACTTTTCCATTTATGCAACACATGTTTTTCGGCAACCAAATCAACCACTAATTCTCGTAAATCATCTTTTTCAATACTGGAAAGAAAGGTTACTGGATCTCTCTCTGAGTTGGTCTTTCGCTCTGCTAGGTAAATATCAAAAATCTCTCTCAGCAACGGATCATCAAAACTTAAGTCATCTTCTAAAATTTCCTCCGCTACAAAATCTGCTAAGTTCATTTTTACGATGACTTCATTATCATCCTCATCTAAAGATTCTACATCAATATCAATTCTTCCATAATTCAACATCAGTCTCAAAATATCTTTTTCCTGATGGTAAGTTCCAGCCTCTTGAACTATTTCCTTTTTTGAAGCTGCATTAAAAGTAGGATCAAAAAACTCTGGAGGAGGCTCGTCTAATTGAACTTGTTGCTTTACACTCTCCTTTCTGGATTCCTCCTTATGTTTTTTTAATCTGATTTTATTTAATTCCGAAATCAGCGCCTTTTCAGGAACATCTAGAAGCACGCTACACTCTTTCGTATATACCGCCCTTGTTATACTATCTGGGATAAGCGCAACAGACTCAATAATATTTCGAATCAATCCTGCTTTCTTTATGGGGTCTCCAGCAGTTTCCTCTGATAAAAGTTGGGTTTTAAAAAGAATAAAATCTTTAGATGCCGTTGCGAAATAAGATTCAATTTCTTGAACTTTTCTAGTTTTCGCAAAAGAATCAGGATCCTCCCCTTCCGGCAATAAAGCCGCTTTCACATTCAACCCTTCTGCTAAAATTAAATCAATCCCTCTAAATGAAGCTTTTATTCCAGCAGGATCCGCATCATACAGAATAGTGATGTTTTTGGTGTACCTACCAATTAACCGGACTTGATCCCTCGTAAGGGCGGTACCTGAAGAAGCTACCACATTTTTTATTCCAGCTTGATACATGGAAATTACGTCTGTATACCCCTCTACTAGATAACAAACATCCTCTTTTACAATAAACTTCTTTGCCTGATAAATACCATATACAATTTTACTCTTATGGTATATTTCACATTCCGGAGAGTTTAAGTATTTAGGAATTTTCTTATCTGTTTTTAACGTTCTACCACCAAAACCCAAAGTTCTACCTGATAGGTTTTGAATAGGGAACATTACACGCCCTTTAAACCCGTCATACAGTCCTTTACCCTTATCTTTTAACAAGCCAACTTCCGTTAAGTACTCCACGCTATATCCATTAACTTGAGCTGCCTTCACCATAGCGTCAAATTTATCGATGGCATATCCAAGCTCAAAGGTGTCTATCGTTTCTTTTGTAAAGCCTCGTTCTGTAAAATAACTATATCCAATAGCCTTTCCTTCCTCTGAATTTAGTAGGTTTTCTTTAAAGTATTTTTGGGCCCAATCCGAAACAATATATAGGCTTTCACGATGACTTTTAGCTTCTTCCTGCTCTGGAGAAGACTTTGTTTCTTCTATTTCAATATTATATTTCTCCGCTAGAAACCTTAGCGCTTCTGGATAAGACATTTGCTCATGCTCCATGAGAAACGTTACCACACTCCCTCCTTTACCCGAACTAAAATCCTTGAAAATTTGTTTCGAAGGCGATACCATAAAAGAAGGTGACCTCTCTTCTGAAAAAGGACTCAACCCTTTGTAACTTGATCCGGAACGTTTCAAGTTTACAAACTCCCCAATCACCTCTTCAATCTGAGCGGCTTCAAAAATCCGGTCTATAGTTTCTCTCTTTATCACGTGAACAAATGTACTAATTGCATATCCAACAAGTTTAAAATCACACCAAATTAAAAACACCCCTCATCCATATTTAACCATTTGGTCAATATGTTTAATATTTCAACTTTAAACCTTACTTATATGGTATATAGCCAATATTTATTTTGCACGAGCGAATAATTGAGCTAACATTGCACCGTGACAGTTACACACTTACTAAGAATACACTAGCCACTTTATGCTACTTTGAACCTGCATTAGGCAATAAGTATTGACTGCAAATAAAAAAGTAGTTACGCACTACCGATACCAAACTTGTTGGAACATTTTCTAACTAAAGAAACACGTAGAGTGGTGGTAGTGCAGTAGTTAAAAACTACGCATAGTAAAAGGTCTGCTGGGGAGCAGACCTTTTTTTTATGGATATATTTTTTCTGATTTCTCACCAGTTTTAGACCAAAACATCCAAGAACCTATCGGTTTGCCTTTTTCCATTATGCCTTCGTATCTTAGTTCACCCGTTGGATACCAAACACGCTTTTGACCTGTTTCTTCTCCTTTTACGTATACACCAATACTCCAAGGAGTTTTATCTTCATAAAAAGATTCCCACAGTCCGTTTCTGTTCCCCATTTTATCTAAGCTCCCTTTGATTTTTACGGCCCCATTTTCATGAAGCTCCTCATAGGCAACAACAACACTTTTACCGTCCATAATTAAAGACAAATCAAATGCTTTGGGCTTACCACTTTCGTAAAAAGAGACCGGCTTTCTTTTGTAAGATAACGCTACTTCTACTTCTTGTTTAGATTGACTTTTAGACGCTGGCTCACAAGCACACAATCCAATTACCAGAAAACTATACGGCAGTAACTTTAGTAACCTGAGGTAAAAGCTTTTCAAAAATGTTTTGGACTCCATATTGTAATGTTTGAGTAGAAGAAGGGCATCCGTTACATGCACCACTTAAGCGTACTTTTAATTCTCCATCTTCGAATGACTCGAATGCAATTGCACCACCATCATTTTCTACAGCTGGACTTACATACTCTTTTAAAATATGCGAAATCTTTTTATCAATATCACGTACCTCTCCTGGTTTCGGTAATGGAGCAAACTCTTTTTCAACAATCTCCACAGCAATTTCAGAAACCATTGCATCTTCATCCATAATTGGTTGTCCGGCTTGGAGATAGTTTGTTAAATAATCTCTCACCTCCATTACCACGTCATCCCAAACAAGGTTATCTACAATAGTTAGCGTAATGAAGTTTTGTGACAACATTACCGATTTAACAAATGGAAAGGTAAATAACACGCGCGCTAAAGGAGCGTTTTCTGTCTTTTCAGCAGAAGTAAATTCATACGACTCTCCATTAGAAACAATAGCCAAGTTACCCACAAACTTCATTGCTTTAGGGTTTGGGGTCATTTCGGCATATATAGTAATTGGTTCTTTCATAGTTGTATTTTAAAAACGCAAATTTAGCTCTTTAAAATTCTTATCGGGTTAATTTTTTGTTTTGGTCTTATAAATAAAAAACACACATTATGTTTGTATAAAACAATTACTATGGCTTTAATAAAAACGATTCGGAATAAAACTCCCGAATTCGGTAAAAACAATTATTTATCAGAAAACGCAACGGTTATTGGAGACGTGATAACCGGAGATGATTGCAGCATATGGTTCAACGCAGTGATTAGAGGAGATGTAAACGCTATCCGAATAGGGAATAAAGTAAACATACAAGATGGAGCGGTAATTCATTGCACCTATCAAAAGCACGCTACTACAATTGGTGACAATGTATCTATTGGGCATAACACTTTAATTCATGGATGCGAAATAAAACCTAATGTACTCGTAGGAATGGGAGCTATTGTAATGGATGGAGTTGTTATTGAAAGTAATGTGATTATTGCAGCTGGTTCTGTTGTATTACAAGGAACTCACATTCAATCGGGTGCCGTTTGGGCAGGAGTTCCTGCTAAAAAGGTAAAAGACCTCAGTGAAGAGTTACTGAAAGGAGAAGTAGAACGAGTTGCTAGCAATTACCTTTTCTACTCGGATTGGTATAAGGAGGAGTAATTTACGCGTAAATCACCTAAATTAAGCTCATTGTTCACAATGAGCTTCAAAACATTGAGATCTCCAGTACTCCTCATATCATGGATAGCGCTTCCTTGAAATGAGGACTGGAGTTGATTTTCAACCCACACCTTTTTTGTTTGCATAGCTACCGGAATACCCGAATCTACGATTTCTATGTTCGCATCGATGAGCTCTCGAATTATTGGTTTTAGCAAGGGGTAATGTGTACATCCTAATACTAAATGATCAATTGGGAATTTCGTTAACGCTCTTAAATGTTCTTCTAAAATCTCTCTCAAGCTATCCGATCTGATGCCTCCATTTTCAATCCCACGAACTAAACCTTCCCCTACTTGGGTAATTACATTCACTTCATTTGAATAGATATCGATTGTTTTATTAAAATGCTCACTTTCAATAGTACCATACGTTGCGAGAACGCCAATGCAATTTGTTTTTGACTTTTCAGCCGCTGGTTTTACTGCCGGTTCAATTCCAATAAATGGAATAGAAAAAGTACTTCTAAGCTCTTCAATAGCTTGCGTAGTTGCTGTATTACATGCCACAACAATTAGTTTAGCCCCTTTGGCTAAAAGCTGCGTGGAATGCTTAACACTTAAAGAAATAATTTCATCCGTAGATTTCTCTCCATAGGGAGCATTCACACTATCCGCTATATAAATAGTATCTTCATGCGGCAGCAATTTAACCACCTCCTTCCAGATGGTTAGTCCTCCTACTCCGCTATCAAAAAATCCAATACTCAAAATAAACTCAAAAAAAAAGCATCCTTTTGGATGCTTTCAGATTTACAATATACCTAAATGTTTTTTCACCAAACCCAGCATGTTATCTCCATCGGGATAAACCAATACTGCTCCTACACTTGTATCAAATACGTAAGTATACCCGTTCGCCTTAGCAACAGTATCAATAGCATCTTGCGCTTTTTTAATAACTGGCTCGATCAATGATTGCTCCTTAGTAGTTAAACTTTGTTGTGCATTTGTTTGAAACGACTGCAACCTACCCTCTAAGTCGTTAATCTCTTTCACTTTTGAATCTTTAATCAAATCAGACCAAGCGGTTTCATTAGCTTGATAGTCGCGTACTAAATTTTGATACTCTGTTTGCATCGCAGTCATCTGCGTCTCCAAACTTGCCGCTTCCTTCTCTAACTCTACACGAATAGTAGCTGCCTCTGGCATTAACTGCATTAATTCTTGAGAATTAATGTGACCAATTTTTGCAGACTGGGCAAAGTTTACAAATGTTACTCCAAAAACAACTGCTGCTACTAATAAAAATTTTTTCATTATTATTTATTTATCCTTTGTTATTAATAAAAATTTTAAGACGTACAATATTATTTATCGCTAGCCGAATATCCTAATTTTTTCAAAATGACATCACTTTTATCATATTTCGGATCTGAGAAAAGTATGTTCGTATTTATTCCTTTATCAAACACCAAAGCATAACTTCTTTCTTTGGCTAATTCTTTAATTGCGTTAAAAATATCATCTTGTAAAGGTTGAATCAATTCTTGTCTCTTTTTAAACAACTCTCCATTCACACCAAATTTCTCTCGTTGATAATCTCTAATTTCCTTTTCCTGTGATTTAACCTCCGTTTCTTTTTGAACTTGTAATTGCTTAGTCAACAGAATTTTTTCGGCATCAAAAGCACGTCTCATCCTACCTAACTCAACCATTTTGGCTTCAATCGTTTCTTGCCATTTTTTACTCATCGCATCTAGTTCCACTTGAGCATCTTTATACTCATCCATATTTTCTAGAATATACTTAGAATCTACATACGCATATCTCTGAGCAAACAAAGAAGGTGCCGTAACTATCAATACTAAGAAAAGGATTTTCTTTAACATAAAAATAAGTTTTTACAATTCTCCAAGGTTGGCCCCAATAGAAAAATGGACCTGAGATCTTTGCATTCCAGTACGACCAGGAACATCATCTAATCGATACCCCCAATCCAAACCTAACAAACCAAACATAGGTAAAAACACTTTTATACCCACTCCTGTCGCTCTATAATTATTAAATGGATTAAACCCTTCTAAATCACTAAAGGTATTTCCCATCTCAGCAAAAACGAGACCGTACACCATTGCACTTGGGTTGGTCGAAAAGGGATACCTTATCTCCGCAGTATATTTTGTAACAAATGGTGCTCCAGTAGCAGGAGATAGTGATAAATCATCATATCCTCTTAACGCAATTACTTCCCGTGCATCTAATTGGAAACCTGACAAACCTGATCCACCCAAATAAAATCTCCCAAATGGTGCAGTACCAACTTCTGGCGAATAGGAAAACAACCCACCAAAGCCAACCTTAGCGTAAATAACGAACTTGTCTACAAAATTATTATACCAAGCCGCTGTAAATTTCCATTTATTATATTCTACATATTTAAATGCTTCTTCGGTAGATAAGGTAGAATAGTCCTTATCATTAAACCAAGAGTAGGGAGGTGTAAATTGCCCGGTAAGAGAAATTCTTGACCCTGACTTTGGAAAGTTTAAATCATCTAAAGAACTTCTTGTAAGCTCCCCTTCGTAATAAATATCATTTGCATACCCTTTACTAAACCCCTGGAAAGCTGGCCAATTGTTTACGTCATAATATTTGTAATTTATCGATTGACGATATTGAAAGTGATCATCCGGCCACTTTAACCTTTTACCTAAAACAATACCCACAGAGAATGCCCCTAATGATTGATAGAATGGGTTATCCACTACCTGTCCTGATTCACTGTCAATAGCGGTTCTGGCGCCTTGCGCTTGATGGGTGTACGAAGTATAAAATGTAAACGAGTTTGGTTTCCTACCTCCAAGCCAAGGCTCTGTGAAAGAGAAGTTTATGGAGTTGAAAATAGGCCCACTGGTTTGCCCTCTCAAACTTAATCTTTGCCCATCCCCAGAAGGTAAGGGAGTCCACGCTTTTTTATTGAAAATATTTTTTGTAGAGAAGTTATTAAAACTCAAACCCAAAGTACCAATTAGAGAAAACCCACCATATCCACCAGAAAGCTCAATTTGATCGGAAGGCTTCTCTCCCACAACATATTCAATATCTACTGTTCCGTCTATCGGATTAGGTTTCGGAATAACATTCATTTTTTCTGGATCGAGATATCCCAATATGGATAACTCCCGTTGCGTTCTCATAATATCGGAACGACTAAACAAGTCACCTGGTTTCGTTTTAATTTCTCTACGAATTACATGCTCGCTTGTTTTTGTATTACCCGTAATTAAAATCTTATTGATTCGGGCTTGTTCCCCCTCGTAAATTTTAATTTCAATATCTATAGAATCTTGAACAACACTAATTTCAGAGGGAGTCACCTGAAAGAATAAGTAGCCATCATCCATATACTGAGAACTAACGTCTAAACCAGAAGGGTTCATAAACAAACGTTGGTCTAACAAGGAGGTATTATAAATATCCCCTTTTTTAATATCTAATATTTCAGAAAGAATTTCACTGGAATACTTCTCATTACCTAACCATTTTATATTTCTAAAAAAGTATTGATTTCCTTCTTCTAAAAACACATCTATTTGCAGTGCGTCATCTCCCATTGAGCTAATTGTGTCTGTCACAATTTTAACATCTCTAAAACCTGCTTGTTTATACTTCTGAACAAGTAAAGTTTTGTCTGCCTGGTACTGAGAACCAATGAACTTTGACTTTTTGAAAATTCGTGGCTTTACCTTTTCTGCAAAATGACTACTAATCATGGGTAAAATAGTATCCCCTTTCTGCTTCCAAACGGCCTTAACAAGGTCGAGCAAAAATATTTCCAAGTCTTCTAACGGTCTAATCCTACTTTGTTCTTTCGTTTCCT
This sequence comes from Salibacteraceae bacterium, assembly GCA_047610145.1. GTDB lineage: Bacteria > Bacteroidota > Bacteroidia > Flavobacteriales_G > Salibacteraceae > CAJXZP01. The sequence goes on from JBLFZF010000010.1 coordinate 8,383, forward strand.
TAAATGTTCTTTCCAGTTTTATATCTGAAAACTCTTCGTTCCCATGAAAGATAATATCTTCAATTTTAACTTTTTCATTCTTGTTAATCTTGATAATCATCATTTGATGATTCGGAAATAACGTATCATGCTTTTGAATAATATCTATAGCGGCATGGTAATATCCTTTATCCACATAAAAACGTCTAATTTTCGCTTTAGTAGAAACCACTAGGTTATTGGTCACAATTCTTTCGCGATATAAATTGATATCCTCACGGATATCATCCGCTTCCCCTTTCGAGGCACCTTCTAATCTGAAACGAGAAAGCCTGGGTTGTTCCTCAATTTTAAACTCTAAAAAAACTTTATCCCCAACTACCCTTTGTATCGTTATTTGAACGTCTGCAAACAATCCTTGTTTCCATAACTTCTTAATTGACCCAGAAATTTTATCTCCCGGAATGTTAATAGACTCCCCCACAGTAAGCCCGGTTAAAAGCACCAAGGCATTAGGATCAAGCACTTTTGTTCCGGTGATTACAATCCCCCCTAAAAAAAACTTTTTAGGGTTGGAGTAATCCACCTCAATAGATTGATTATTACTGTTTGTAATTTGTCCTGTCACCAATAAAGGACTCAGAAAAATGAAGGTCAACACCCCACAAAAGACACTATATCTGCTCACTAGTTTTTCCAAATCTACGTTCTCTTTTTTGGTACGATGCAATTGCTTCGTTTAGATCAGACTTTCTAAAATCTGGCCAATATTTATCAATAAACAGCAATTCAGAATAGGCTATTTGCCACAACAAAAAATTACTAATCCTGTTTTCTCCACTCGTCCGGATCAGCAAATCTGGATCAGGAATAGAATGGGTGGCAAGATATCTTTCGAAGGATACCTCATCAATATCCTCCGTTAATATTTCACCATTTTTAACATCAGTGGAAATTTTTTTCACTGCATTTAATATCTCCGACCTAGAACCATAGCTTAAAGCTAAAACCAGAGTCATTCGTTTGTTATTCTTAGTACTTTCAATAGCGGAAGCTAATTCAGCCTGCCCTTTTTTGGGAAGAGTTGAAATATCCCCGATTGCCATTAACTTAATCTCATTTTTGTTCAGGTTCTTCAACTCCTTTCTAATAGAAGAAACCAAAAGCTCCATCAAAGCGGCTACTTCTAGCTTTGGCCTATTCCAATTCTCCGAAGAAAAGGCATACAATGTGAGAAAATCCACGCCAATTTCCGCACAACCTTCAATGGTATCTCGAACCGCAGTTAATGCGCTTCTATGCCCGAAAATTCTTGCTTTTCCTTTTTCTTTAGCCCAGCGACCATTGCCGTCCATGATAACAGCAATATGCTTTGGAATAACTAACTGATCAGATTGAAATATTTGCCCCATATTTAATAATTTCCTTGCGCGAAATTAAGTCGCCAAATATATTCTATTTACTTGGATTAAAGTGGCAAGTACCCGGGTTCTTCTTTAAATTATAACTTATGGTTATCCCCAAATAGGAAAACCAATCATTGTTATAATCATCACCTCTTTGAGCGCCCCAGCTATCGCCATCCGGACCTTGACTTTGAAGCGTTCTATTTGACATATCTTGTGCTGTTTTCGACATCACGTCTGGGTCAGTAGGATATCTTGTACTCACATCATCTAAATAGTCAGAACTAGTTATTCTTAATTCGCCAGAAAGACCCAAAATCATCCTATCAGAAACTCTAAATTTAAAACCCAAACCAATAGGCAGAGTCACCGCAATTCTTGAATATTTTACCCCTTCGGTTTCTAAGGGATGTAATTCATACAGATTACCCGATAAATACGCTTTTGGATTAAAACGAATCAAAGAAATACCAACAGATACGTAAGGGGAAAAGACATCTGCCACTTGAAAAAAACTTTGAGGTGAATGGGGTTTAAACTCTAAAAAATTAAACTCTACTGATGTACCAAACTCCAAAACATTAGATTGAAAGCTTAAATTTCTTTGCGCCTCAAATTGTGAGTCTGAAAACTGATCATCACCCGATAGCTTAGCGTGACGCACATCAAAACTCCAAGACCAGCGAGAGTTAAAGTTATTTCTATACTTAATACCTACCGAAAGATGTGTATTGTCAGACACCGTAGAATGCACATCGCCCCTAAAGGTAGTACCACCAACAAACAACCCGACCTCTCCATATGACTGAGAAAAGGTCGGGTTGACAAATATTGTTACTATAAAAAGTATAATTACCTTATTCATAAACCGAACAACGAAACTATAAAAACTTTATTGTTTTACAATCTAATTCTTGATCTAGGTTTTGATTTAATTCTATAAGTAAGACTTAGCAACCCAAACATGTACACATCCTTTTTATCATCATGACCTCTCACACCACCCGCACCATGACGATTGGGTAAATCATATCTTTTATCTGCCATTGCTTTAGACTCCGGGCCAAAATTTGAAGCCAATTGGTCCCCATCATAGTATTTCGTGCTCGCATCATCCAAGTAATCTGTGGTAGTATATCTTAAACCACCTTCAAATTGCACCCCAATTTGTCTGGTAATATTATACTTAATACCTAAACCTACCGGAAACACTATGGTAAAATTTGAATAATCTTCAGGAGCACCATCCAATCCTTGCCCCTCTGTATTTAAAGGAGCAAGCTTCACCCATTCCCCATCCAAGTTCGTCCCCTTTGGAGAGTAATAAGAAGTTCCGATACCCGCTAATAAATACATTGAAATATTAGATGAACCATATCCCTTTATACCTTTCAATTTATAGGTAGAACCCATTTTCTCTCGTAAGAAATAATACTCCAACTGCCCAGAAATCTCAACCAAGTCAGTTTTAACATCTAAGTTTCTAAGCGACCTTCCCTCATTGTCTGTCGTTTTATCATCTGCGTAAACTTGACTATAAATCAAATTTACTTTAAACGCCAAACGATTATGGAATCTGTATTTAAAAAAACCACCCACGGCAAACCGAGTATTTTCAATTTGAAAATCACCAAACTGAGACCCATCATTTGGACCACCACCCAGATCAGTTAAGGTATTTGAACCTCCAATAGAGATTCCGACCTCTTTTTTGTATCGGTTCCATCGTTGGGCTTGAGCATCATTGACTGAATACACCGTCAAAAATGCTAATATTACGAAAAGAGTAGAAAATTGTTTCATATAACGCTAGTTTGAAACAAATTTACAGGGAAAGAATGTTGGTAGATTGTTAATAACCTACACTTTTCAACTCGATTTTGTTGATAAACTAATAGTTATTCACATTTGTTAATAACCCTTAACTCTCCGAAAACCGAGTATCAGAAACGAATAAGACCCCAAGAGTTACGTGGTAAAAAATGATTAAATGAGTATGTATAATCTACACAATAAAAAGATGAACTTGAATAAAAAGAGAAGAACCTAGAGACGTACTCTAGATTTAGCGCGAGACCTCCAGCGATAAGTTAATGACAGCAGACCGAACATATACGTATCCATTTTATCATCATGACCTCTGATGCCACCTTCTGAATGTCTACTTAAACTAAAGTATCGCTTATCGGCCATCTCTTTAGAGACACTGCCATAAGCCTTTTCTAGAGCAGCTCCGTCATAATAATCAGTGCTAGCATCATCTAAATAATCAGTTGTCGTTAAACGCATACTCATCTCAAATTGAACACCAATTAAGTGCGTAATGTTATACTTCAATCCCGTACCAAAAGGAAAAACAAAAGTTAATTGATTATAATCTTTAGGCGCACCTTCTAACCCTTGGCCTTCTGTATTTAAAGAAGCTAAGTTAACATACTCCCCATCGGCAGTGCTTCCCTTCGGATTGTAATAAGCTCCACCAATACCCGCAAATATGTACCAAGCAAAATGACTTGAACCGTAACCTTTTACTTTATCCAACTTGTATCTAGAGCCAATTTTCTCCCGAATCAAGTAAAACTCATATTGACCTGATAATTCAATCAGATTCGTTTTCACATCCAAATTTCTGTTCCTTCTACCTAAATTCTCAGTGGTATTATCGTCTCCTATTAGCTGCCCATAAATCACATTAGCGCGTAAAGCCATGTTATTATGTATTCTATATTTCCAAGATACACCCAATGCATAACTAGAGTTGGGTAACTGAAAATCGCCATATCGGGAACCATCACCAGGACCACCACCCAAATCACTTAACATATTAGCAGCTCCGAAACTAAAGGCAAACTCCTTTCTGTAACGATTCCATCTTTGGGCACTAGCCTCTTCAACGAAGAACGCAAACCCAATGGCTAATAGCAATATAGCTTTAAAAAAATTACTCATTTTCCCCAATTCGAAACAAACCCCCTATTTGTAAAACGCTACACGCTTCTCACACGTGTTGAATGTTTCCATCCCACCTTACAAAATATTGCTCTTAAACAGCAACCGGAAATTTCATTATATAAATTAAACACTTTGAAAAAAAGACTTTTAACTACAAAATCAATTCAACTTCACAAATTTAATACTTTAGTTTCGCTTATCAAGACCCCAATTCAATTTGTGACGAAGCGTCTTAAAAAAGGTTTGAGTTGGAAACTGAATTAAATTCACCAAGTAGGGCGCTTTTTTAATAGTGATTTCAATAGCTGAATCTATTCTTTGAACCCGAGAATCCATACTTATTAAAGACTTATCCGTACGCCCTTCTATTTTTAGTGTTATTTCTGAATCATCACTAATTACAATGGGCCGAACATTTAGATTATGCGGTGCAACAGGCGAAATAATTATATTATTAGATCCAGGAGCCACAATGGGACCTCCCACACTTAAAGAATAGGCCGTAGAACCAGTAGGCGTAGAAACTATTAAACCATCTGCCCAATAAGAATTTAAAAACTCTCCGTTCACATAGGTATGAATAATTATCATCGAGGCATTATCATTCTTATGAATAGTCACCTCGTTTAAAGCGAAATTTTTCTTACCAAACAGCTCGTTTTCCGTATGAACTTCTAACAACGAACGGTTTTCAATTTTAAAATTACCAGCTAACCAATTATCAATCGATTCTTTAATTTTATCCGAACTAACTCTGGCCAAAAAACCCAGCCTTCCCGTATTTATTCCTAAAACAGGTATGTCCACCCCTTTTAGCATTAAAATAGAATCTAAAAACGTTCCATCTCCTCCAATACTTATAAGAAGCTCTGGTTTTTCATTACGGTTTTTTGTAGACGAAAAGGGCATCACATGGGCTAGATCAATTTCAAACTCATCCTTTAGTTTACTTAAATACTTTTTATGAATTTGTATCTCTACTTCACACTCCTTTAAATAACTTAATAGAAACAGAATATCATCTTTGAATTGATGATTTATTTCCTTCCCGAATATTGCAACTATTTTCATCTAGGTCAAAGAAACAACTTTGCTATTAAATAGACTTTTTAAAATGTAAAAAGAATCCACTTTCATTTTCTCGATTAAAAGAGTACTCCATCCGCACCACAAAATCATAAAAAGCAACAACATCCACCCCCAAGCCATACCCGTAAGCCCATTTATTAGATAGTGCATTGCTTTCGCCATACATCTTATCTTCTGCATAGCCCGCATCAAAATAAGCATTAAGGTAGATCGAGAAATAGGGCTTACTAAACTTTTTTAACGGAACCCAATCCAGATGAATTTCTTTCTTTTTAAGAATATTGAATTTCAAGTTTGTTTTTATGGCGACATATTTTTCAGCATCCATAACATATAACTCATACCCTCTAACATAATTGGTATAGCCCAAACCTTCTTGAATGGCATAAGGCGTTTGATCAAAAAACGTGGTTTTACCCACTATAGAATTCGCCAAATTCCATCGATCACTCAATGGCACATGTGAATACACCCCTAAAGAGGTAGTCAGCACATTTAAATTTTCATTATCAAAAACACCTGCTCCGTATTTGTTGATATACGTTTCTACTTTGTATCCCTTTAATGGATAATCTATATAATCTCTCGTATCAAATTTACCGTAATAATCTAGACTAAAATATTCGGATTTCAACTGGTTATTCTTAAGATAATCAGTCGTTACATCCCCTATAACTGAATCAATACTTACTTGATTATACCCAATACCTAATCGATGTCTGAAATTCAATCCTTTTCTATAGGTCATATTAACTTTTGCAAAAATAACCTGTCTTCCAGATCTATCTTCACTCTTATAAAATACTCGCTTATTCAATTCAGACGTGTAATTAACCTCCTTGTACTCTGCGTATCCTGCACCCATATACAACCCGAGCGTTTTCTTTTTGTTTAGATTCGGGATGTTATACCCAATAGAAAACTGATTTTCAAAGCCAAATTTAGTCATCACTTGAAAGGTTTCGTTTCGACCTCTAAAATTGTGCCAGTTCAAAAACACGCCATAGGTTAACCTACTGAAGTCTTTGGTTTGCCACCACGTATTAAAGTTTCTATCCCCATTTTGTAAAATAACGTAGGGCCATACGTACCATCGTTCTTCTAACACAAAAACAACATGAGCTTCACCCTTGGTATTTACCTCGATAGTAAATGTTGTTTTATTGAATAAGCTGGTATTAAAAATATTCTCTCTACTTCGCGCAACTCGGGCCTGAAACTCTTCTAATTGAAAGGTATCTCCTTTGCGATACGCCAGTTCCCGAACCAATACAAATTCCTTGGTTTTTTCGTTCCCTTGAAAAATGGTATTTCCAACAACCACCCATTGCAATGAATCAGAAGCTGCCCATCCATAAACGGAGGTCAGTAAAAAGAAAAGAACTAGAATAAACCTCATTTCCAGGTCTATATATTAAGGAAGTTCATCAGGTTATCATACCTGTTTTGCATGTCATCATTTTCAGACTTCGACTGATAGCTAGCTAAAACCGTATATCCAAAACGATCTAAAGAGCTTAAAACTGCTTCTACTTCCGGTTTATTCAGTTTAACAGTTAGCACTATTTTGGTATCTTCTGGATTATTTCGAATATATGTTCCTAAAATTTTTTGTCCCGTATTTTCAATAATACGTGTAATATCTGTTAAATAATAATCACTAGGTAGCAACTCAATTTCAATAACCCCACCGGCTTCGCTAACAATAGATGATTCACCAAAAACAGCTACAATTCTATTTCTGGTAATTACCCCTTTAAAAGAATTATTAGAACCCACCACCGGCAGACAGCTTAATTTTGAAATTTCTAATTTATTTACTACTGTTAAAAAATGAGCCGTATGTGTTATCGAAATAGCGGGTAAGCGCAATTTTGAATTCGTTAATGACACACTCCAGTCATCTAGCTCATAGATGTCTGACTCATAAACCAAACCCTCAAAGACCCCCTCATTCACTACCGGATAATGAGAAAGTTTAAACTCATCCATAAAGCCCATTGCCTTATCGCATGAATCTACGGTTTCCAAATAAGGAAGTTCTAACTCTGCTAATTCACCTGCAGTCATGGTTTACTCGATATTAGATTGTTTAACGATACAAAAATCTACATTTGCACCACGATTCAAAAATAGAAAATTATGACTCAATTAAGTGTCAATATTAATAAAGTTGCTACCATTAGAAATGCGCGAGGAGGAAACACTCCAAACGTACAGAACATCGCATTAGATTGCGAGAGGTTTGGAGCCCAAGGCATTACTGTTCACCCAAGACCAGATGAAAGACATATTCGTTTTTCGGATGTTACCGACTTGGCAAATACGCTAAAAACAGAGTTTAATATTGAAGGGTATCCGAGTCAAGACTTTATTGAAATGGTGTTGAAACATAAGCCCGCACAAGTTACATTAGTACCTGACGGGCCCGATGTTTTGACCTCTAATGCAGGATGGGATACTATCACACATCAAGAAATGTTAAAGAACACTATTTCTATTTTTAAGGCTGCTGGAATTAGAACTTCTATTTTTATTGATGCCGTACCAGAAATGATTCAGCATGCAAAACTTACCGGAACTGATCGGGTAGAATTATATACAGAGTCATATGCGCAAGGATATTCGAAGGATAAAGAAAGTGCCATTGCACCATTTATTTTAGCCTCTCAAACCGCAGAAAAAGTAGGATTAGGACTAAACGCTGGTCATGATTTAAATCTAGATAATTTACGGTATTTTTCGGAAATGATTCCAAACTTAATGGAGGTTTCTATTGGACACGCTTTGATTTCGGATGCCTTATACTACGGACTAGAAAACACCGTTGCCTTGTATTTACGAGAGTTGAGACCCCTAGAATAAGACTTGATGAAACTTCATTATAAAATATTAGGAGAGGGAGAACCTTTAATCATTATTCATGGTTTATTTGGAATGCTTGATAATTGGCAAACCCTAGCTAAAATTTGGGCCAAAGATTATCAGGTGATTTTAGTTGACTTACGAAACCATGGGCATTCCCCGTGGGACGATCAGCATAACTATGACCTAATGATGGCTGATTTAGAAGAACTGACCGATGACTTATTTCTAGATGAAGTCCATATAATTGGCCATTCTATGGGCGGGAAATTAGCGATGAAATTCGCGCAACGTTTTCCGCAACTCATGCGTAAATTAATTGTCGCTGATATTGGACCAAAAAAATATCCGGTACATCATCAACAAATACTAGATGGTTTAAATAGTGTCCCTATTCAAGAGGTCAAGTCTCGACAAGAAGTAAAATCCTATCTAGCAAAGTACATTAACGAGGATTCCACCATTCAGTTTTTTTTAAAAAATCTTTACTGGAAAGAAAAGGGTGTTTTAGACTGGCGATTCAACTTAAAAAGTCTGACTGCCAACATTCAATTTGTAGGCGAAGAAATGTTAAACGATACGTTTACAAACGAGACTCTATTTATACGAGGTGGAAGTTCCCATTACATTTTAGAGAGTGATTGGCCAGCTATTGTGCAAGCATTTCCGAAGGCCGAATTAGCCACCATCCCGAACGCTGGGCACTGGCTTCACGCAGAGAATCCGTCTCTGTTTTATGAACTGGTGAATACGTTTTTAAAAGCCGAATAAAATTGGTTAGGTGGCTTGATAAAGCCCACCAAAGCAGAATTGGAGAAGACCTCATCAAAACAGTTAGCTCCTCTTTCAATCACTACAGCCGAAGGTGTTTTTCACTCTGTTAAGATAGCCACTGCTTTCAATCACGCTTTGAGTCAAACTTTCAGAGAAGCTACATCAACCTTTAGAAAATCAAAATTAATTTTAGACCAGCAAAATAAGGCGAGTTAGTTATCAATTGATTCCCCCTAAACAAACCGCATAAAAGAACTATTTAATAGCTGGTGTAAGGGGTAAGAAGCTAACTTCATATTTAGCGAAACGAAAGCAGGCTCTGCTTTTCTTTATAATTTCATCAAACGATCAGCAAAACCAAACATTTCTTTTTCACCAAAGAATGGAGCCATCAACTGAATACCAAAAGGCATCCCTTCTTCATTGGTTCCCATTGGAAGAGAGATGGCTGGATTACCTGCTAAATTAGCATGTACTGTAAATATATCTTCTAGATACATCGCTATAGGATCTGTAGAATTATGGCCTAATTTAAACGCTCCGTGAGGAGTAGTTGGCGTTAAAACCAAATCGTAATTTTCGAAAATAGCTTTCGTTTTATCTTGAATAAGTCGTCTTACTTTTTGAGCTTTTGCGAAATAGGCATCATAATATCCCGTACTTAAAACAAAAGTACCCATCATAATTCTTCGTTTAACTTCTTCTCCAAAACCTTCTGTTCTAGACTTTACATAGGTAGACTCAATATCAGTAGCTGCAGGACTTCTATACCCGTAATGAATACCATCAAAACGAGACAAATTTGAGGATGCCTCGGCATTACTAATAACGTAATAAGTAGGAACCATTTGATTCAACAAACTAAAATCCACCACATCTACTTGATGTCCATCCGCTTTTAATTTTTCAATTACCTCGGTAAACCTTTTCTTCACTGCAAGGCTTAATCCTTCACTCTCCAAGGCGTCTCGTAAAACCGCGATTTTTTTCTTCCCTTCACTGTTTGCTTGGCTATAATCGGCCACCGGTAAAGGAGACGCGGTTGTATCAAACTCATCCCCACCAGCCATAACTTCTAATAACAACGCAGAATCTTGTACCGTTTTAGTAAACGGCCCAATTTGATCTAAGGACGAACCATAGGCAATTAATCCCCAACGAGAAATACGACCATAAGTAGGTTTTAAACCCACCGTTCCAGTAAAAGAAGCCGGTTGACGCACAGAACCACCGGTATCTGTACCTAAAGAGGCATGACACAAATTTGCCGCAACTGCCACCGCAGAACCACCCGATGAACCACCCGAAACACGCGTGTTATCGTAGGGATTTAAAACCGGACCAAAAGCAGATTTTTCATTAGATGAGCCCATAGCGAATTCATCACAATTCAAACGACCAATTATAATGGCATCTTCCGCTAACAAACGCGCTACAGCAGTTGCAGAGAACAGCGATTTAAAGTTAGATAATATTTTAGAAGAAACCGATACCGAATGATCTTTGTAACACAAGTTATCTTTCAAACCAATCACCATTCCTGCCAATTTACCCGCAGTTCCGTTTTTTATCTTTTCGTCTACCTGCGCAGCTAGAGCTAATGCGGTATCATCAAAAGTTTCTAAAAAAGCGTTCAGATGTTTTTGACTTTCAATTTCTGCTAAGAAAGAGTTCACTTCATTCACCGCAGTAGTATCGCCATTTTCAAGCGCTACACGATAAGCCAAATAATTGGTGTAGTTTGATTTCATCATTACAGTAAGAGAATTATTGTTTTTCTTCTTCAACTTGTTTCGAATCCTCTTCTGGTTTCGAAGCATCTTTGAATTCTTTAATTCCTTTACCCATACCTTTCATTAATTCAGGTAATTTACGTCCCCCAAAAAGTAAAAGGATTATTACACCAATAATGATCCATTCGTATCCTCCAGGCATTCCCATAAGAAAAAGTGCATTTGTCATGTAAAATAATTTGATGACAAATTTAGTGATTCTTTAACGGAAAATTGCATCAAACAAACGGATTTAACTAGATATGTTAAATCTAAGGAAATTGCCGTAATTACAAAGCTTTATACAACCACAAAGCTGGATCAAGGGTAGTGGCGTTAACGCCTTTATGAATTTCAAATTGCAATTCGGTTTGACCATCAATAGTCACAACCTCTCCTATAATTTGCTTCACTTTTACTTTATCGCCAGCTGCAACATACACCTCTTTTAAATTTCCATACACCGTCAAATAATCTCCATGACGTACAATTACTGCTTTACCTGCTCCTGGAATAACAATAATTCGTGAAATCTCTCCATCAAAAACCACTCTCGCAGTTGCTCCTCTATTCGTGCTAATACCAACTCCATGATTATTGATTTTAATTGATTTTAATACCGGATGTGAGTGCACCCCATATTTATCGGTAATCGTTCCTTTTTCAACTGGCCAGGGTAATTTACCCTTGTTAGCTGTAAAACCGTTGGCCAAAGCTTTGGCCTCTGGAGTCAAACTCCACACCCCCTTTTTAGTCGCATTTTTCTTTTGAGCCAAACGTATTTCTTCGGCAATAATCCGCTCAATAGCTAATTGCATTTGTTGTCGTTCTTTTTCTTTTTCTTTAATCTCTTGCTTCAATTCTTCTTCTCTACTTTGAAGACTCGCATATATTTCTTGCTGTTCACTTTTCTCTCCAGCTAGGGTGGATTGCTCTTTATTTTCAGAACGTAATAACTCTTCTTGTTCTGATCTTTCGGCTAGTAATTCTGAATTCTTCTCAATAAGAACCGATTCTAATCTTTTTATATCTTCTGTCTGCTTTTTTCTAAACTCAGAATATTGCTGCAGGTAGCGTAATCTCTTGTAGGCTTGATTAAAATCATCTGAGGCAAAAACGTACATGATCTTATCGTAACTACTGCGATTGCGGTAAGCGAATTGAATCATTTTTGCATATTCTTCTTTCAACGTTTCTACATCGCGCTCCATTGAGGCAATGAGCTCTTCGTTGTTTTCAATTTCCGTGTTCAAATATTTAACCTCACTATTAATGGTGGCGATTAACTCCACTCTCTTGGCAATTTTATCTTGCAATAAAACCAATTGACTTAGGGTATTTGAGCGTTCTTTTTCGTTTTTTTTTAATAGCGTGTTTTTATATTCGATATCGCTTTTTAAACGACTCTTTTTACGTTCAAGAACCGTACGTTTACTTTGAGAAAACCCCTCTTGAAATGAAAATGTAATTCCCACCAAAACCATAATCACCAACCAAAACCTACAAACCAATTTGCTCATACTTAGATGAAATCTTAAACGGAAACTTTAACGGAACATCTACAGCGAACTTGCTCATTTTAGCATTAATCTCCGTAGGCGTCTTTGCAATGATATTCATCTTAAACGATGAAAGTAGCGGGTAATTAGAAAGGTTTTCAAACGTCAAGTATTGAATACTTGCACTGTTCTGAGAATTCACATCTAATAAATTCACTTTTTCTGTTTTAAAAGACTCTGGATTAATCCAGTTCGTATACAGTACTTCAATGTCTGGAGTCAGCAACTCTTTACCTTTTTGAATGTTTTTAATCTCTTTTCGGTTTAAACTACTCAGTACATAATAGCTTTTATCGTTTCTTTTACTGATTTTACTCGGATCGGTTAATCCAAAACTTTGCGCTAACAAAAGTGCTTGCAAATCATGGAACGTAAACTCCACACCCATTTTAGTTTTGATGAATTCGTAATCTCCTACAAAGTACTTTTTATCGGTTCTACTTACATATTTCAACGAATCTGGAGTAGCAATAACTCTAGCTACTTCATAACTGTAGGCCGTAATAGATATCCATACAACACTATCTGTAACCATACGAACAGACGCTTTTATAGAGGTGGTTTTATCGGTAGAAATAATATCAGCGTGAGTTCTAAAGCTCAACGATTTTGGCGTATTAGACTCGTTTGTCTTTACGTGACTCAGGATCTCTACAATCTTTTTATTACCTACTTTACCGCCTCTATCAGCAGATGCATTTTTAGTTCCTTTACATCCCATAAGAGATATAGAAACGAATACTGTTGCTATAAAAAACCTAAAACTCATTACGGAATATACTTTTTAAGCTTGATTTTTTCTGCCAACTTATTGGACCCACCACCTTTAATTAAAGCTAGTTTCCAATTCTCTAACGCATCCCTTACCTGCCCGTTCATTGCTTGAGCATCTCCTAAGTGTTCTCTAATTTCGGCTGATTTATTTGGGTCAAAATCTACTGCTTTTTGTAAATAGATAACCGCTTCCGAATATTTAGCTGATTTAAAAAGCACCCATCCATACGTATCTAAATAGACCGGGCTTTTCGGATTTCTGTCTACCGTTCGTTTCGACATTTCTTCTGCCTTCTGCATATCTACTCCTTCTAACGACAGAAAGTACGCGTAATTATTTAACACATAATCGTTAGATGGGTTCATTCGCAAAGAATGATCATATGCTAGCCAAGCCTTTTGAATATTACCTGATTGGTAGTATGCATCTCCAAGGTTAGCCATGATTTGAACTTCTAGTTCTGGCATTCCGTAAGAAAGTTCTTTCGCCTCTTCCAGCGATGTAATGGCCGGTAAATATTGTTTCTTTTGAAGATGACCTAACCCATTAAAGTAATGAGGTAACACTTGGTTAGGAAATAATTCAATACAACTCGCGCTATGCACTAAAATTGAATCTACTTCATTGAGCTCTGAGTCAATAAACAATACCTGATTCCAAACTTTGTATTTGCTATTATCTATTGCGATAGACTTTAGGTACTTTTCTCTAGCGTCTTTCTTTTTGTTTTCTTCATATAAGAAATCACCGTATACCGCCCATGTTTTCGGATCGCTTGGATGGGCTTCAGCCAATACTTCCATCAACTTATACATTTCCGCTTTCACTTCCATGTCTTTTACCGAAACATCTAGGAGCGCCAATAAGATGCCCATTTTAGAATCAATCTTAACTTTTTTAGAACCAAATGCTTCTTCTAGGTTTTTAAACGCTTCCTCTTTTTGACCTAACTCTGTGTAATACTCGTACAAGGCTAATTTCACATACGGATCATTGGGATGTTCGGTCTTTAAAGTTTCATATAGGTTAATTGACTTCTCGGTCTCTCCCCTCTTTTTATAAAAGGCAGCTAACATACTCACATATCTTATTTCTGAAGGATTGCTATCCATCAACTCCACCAATTTGGATTCTGCCTTGATGGCCATGCCTTGATGCTCGTACAGCTTATATAATTGCTCTGCTAGTGAATTTTCAAAACCTGTTAACGCTTCTAAATTCTCATATATCCTTATCGCATTGGGCGCATCGTTATCATATAAATATGCACTACCCAACTCGTAATAATACGAGCGCTCATTTGGGTTTTTTTGTATTAATTTTTCATAGACCACTGCGCCTTCTTTATACTTTTTGGCATTTAAATATACCTCTGCGAGGTTCTCTAAAAACCATCTATTATCTGGTTCTGAAGCCACTACCTCTTCGCCCATAACTACAGCCTGCTCATTGTAACCCATTTGAATGAACAAGTTAGATAGCTCAAACTTAACCGCAGCATTATTAGGATCTACCAACAAACACTGCTGAAAATAGGCGCTTGCCGCCTTATAATCACCGGAGTATTTAGCCGACATTCCGTTAAAGAAAGTTTCGTCAAAAGCTACTTTATCACGTCCTTTTAAAGGCGTTTTTTGCACGGTTTCATTTTTGCTAGCCAACTTGGTAGACGCACAAGAACCGAGTACTAAGGAAGCCAGAACGACCAGAACAAAAACGATATGAAATGAAGCCCTACGCACTATAATCACCAATATTTAAATCTTCACTTGTATCTTCAAGCTTCACAAAATGACCAATCATTGAATTGGCAATACTTTTATTTTTTATAGAGGTATGACTATACACAATAGAATTCTCAATTATGGAAGAATGCACCGCAGAATTAGCGCTAATAGAAACCCCAGGGCCAACTACTGAATTTGTAATTTTCACTCCTTCACCAATATAGCATGGCGCAATTACCACTGAATTCTCTAGTTGAACAGAGGGATGCACTAAATCAATTCCAGCTTCCTGCTCAAATGCCAACACCCTTGAGTTTGTGTGCACTGTCGCATCTTTATTACCACAATCTAGCCATTCAGCTACTTTACCCGGAACAAATTTCACTCCTTTGGCTGTCATATTCCTAAAGGCATCAGGTAATTGATATTCGCCACCGTTCATGATTCCATTATCTAACAAATATTGAAGTTCCTTTTTCAAAGAATCTCCATCTTTCACGTAATAAATACCAATCATAGCTAGATCTGAAACATATTCGGTTGGTTTTTCAACGTAATCTGTAATCACCCCAGCATCATCTAATTTAACCACCCCAAACTGAGAAGGGTCTTCAATTTGCTGCACCCATAGCACCCCGTCTGCTTCGCTGTTAATTTTAAAATCTGCTTTAAACAAGGTATCCGCAAATGCAACAATTGTTTTTCCTTCTAACACTTCTTCCGCACACATAATAGCGTGAGCCGTGCCTAACGCATCATCTTGATAATGAATACTGCCTACAGCGCCTGCATCTTTTGCAATTTGCATTAAAGACGCTTCCGTTTCGACTCCAAATCTACCCGTAACAAATCCAATTTTCTCAATAGGCTCATCACTTACCGCAGATAAATTCTCTACTAATCTTTGAACAATTGATTTCCCAGCAATAGGTAATAGTGGTTTAGGAGTAGTTAAAGTATGCGGTCGCATTCTTTTTCCCATTCCTGCCATTGGTACAATAATATTCATTCTAATTTTTTTTTGTTCGGTATAATCAGATACGGTTTGAAACGTATTATTTGGCTTTTATTCCTTTGAAAATCTTAAAATTTCCTAAACCGATTTTCTGGATAAAGAAACAGATAGAGGTCCAAAGAACGCCTAAGCCATAAATAGAACTCCTTCTGAAGTTAATAGATGAAGCCTCTTCAAAGTATTTTGTTGGACAAGTTACCTCAGCCATTTCGTAACCAGCCATTGCAATTTGCGCTAACATTTGATTATCAAATACAAAATCATCTGAGTTAATATTGTAATCAATAGATTCTAATACTTCTTTCGAAAATGAACGATAACCTGTGTGATACTCCGATAGTTTTTGTCCCATCATTATATTTTGAAACAAAGTCAATAATCTATTCGCTATGTATTTATAGATGGGCATTCCGCCTTTTAAAGCTCCTTTACCAAGAATTCGAGACCCCAAAACAACTTGATAAACATCATTTGCAATAATGTAACTCATTGGTTCAATAAGCTTCGGTGTATATTGATAATCTGGGTGAACCATGATAACTATATCCGCATTAATCTCTAAAGCTTTATTGTAACAAGATTTTTGATTTCCTCCGTACCCTTTGTTTTTTTCGTGACGAATAACATGCTCAATACCAAGCTTTTTTGCTAAAGCTGAAGTATTATCACTACTACTATCATCTACCAAAATAACCTCATCCACAATGTCGCGAGGAATTTCATTATATGTTTTCTCAAGGGTTAACTCAGCATTATATGCCGGCATAACAACCACTATCTTTTTATTCTTAATCATGTGCTACAATAAGCGGCAAAAGTAATGGTTGCGAGCCTAATTAACCAATTTGAGAACGGAAGTATTATTACAGGTATAAAAACCAATAATTTCATCAAAAAATAATAATTTTGCCGAAACATTTATTAATGACCAAAACCTTATCCTTCATCCTATTTTGTTGCATTTCATTTGCTTCACTTTCTCAAAACCAAACATATACAGGTCTTAAATCTAAGGGGCTTATTCCGGAAGATTTTACTACACTTACCCTACGAAAGATTAAAGAAGCACAGGACGCAGACCAAAACGAGTCAAAATCCAAATTTTATGAGCTCTCAAATTTCGGAGTTGATAAATTGCTGCAAAGTGGTCGTGTTTGTTTTAACGACACCATAAGTAATTATACTACCAAAGTTTTAAATGAAATTCGAAAAACAAACAAGTCTGTACCTGAGAATTTACGAGTATACACGGTAAAATCACCAATTGTAAACGCATTTACCACCGATCAGGGAATTATTTTTATTAATACTGGCCTTTTAGCTCAATTAGTAAACGAAGCACAACTGGCCTTTATTCTATGTCATGAAATAGTCCACTATACCGAGAATCATGTAATGGAGGGTTTTCTAAACCAAACCGACATTGAAAAAATAAAAGATGACTATAAGCGAACCACCCAAATTGACAAAGAGCTCGCAACGACAAGGTTCTCCAGAGAGTTAGAAAAAGAGGCCGATCAAAAAGGGCTAGAAATGTTTTTAAATACTGGCTACGCTCCTTCAGAAGTAGATGGTGTATTTGATGTTTTATTATACTCTCATCTCCCGTTTGATGAAATTCCATTTGACAGTACATTTTTAGAAGTGGGCTCTTATAAAATTCCTAGCAATTATTTTTTGATAGAGTACAGTCAAATTGAGGTAGATGAAAATGAAGATGACACTACACACACACATCCCAATATTGGCACCCGAAGACAAAATGCACAAACCATTATCAACAAAAAAACGAAGACAGGACAAAACTTCCTTGTATCTGAGGAAGAATTCCTTTCTGTAAGGAAGGCAGCAAGAATCGAGGTTCTTAGACTTCAAATAATTAGTTCAAATTATCCTGAAGCATTATACAGTGCCTATATCCTATCTCAAGACTACCCCCACGACCCATTGCCTCAAATTGCGATTGGAGAAATATTATACGGAGCCGCATCATTTGATCTAAGTGATTATATGTCGGACCATTCTGGTAATTACAAAAACCATCAAGGATTTGTACAATCCACTTATTATCTATTAAACAGACTAAATTCTGAAAACACCAATTTATTGGCTTTACGTTATAATTTATTTCTTCACCAAAAATATCCGGAACACCAAACAATTGAAAATAGAGTTATCACATTATGTGAAAACCTAAAATTATTTCATGACATAGACTATACCGACTTAAACTTTAATGACTCCATTCTTAAAACGGGTACTCCATCGTTAATAGAAGAACTTACCTTAAAAAAAACATACCTTCTTGAAGAAGACGATGAAGAGGAAGACAAGGAATATGACAACGAAAAGGAAGAGCAGGAAGATTTAGAAAACAAAGCACATCAGGCACTGAATAAAAGCAAATGGGCTAGAAACATATTTTTTCAAAGTGGAGACAGTATTGAAATCAAATCCTATTTTGAAAAAGGAGAAATCCTAGCAGATCAAAAACTATATGCTTTTGCCAAAACTGACGACCCTAAAAGAAACAAGAAATCAGTCAAACAATCTGCTAAACATGAAAAAACAAACAAGAAAAAAGGTCGCTCCCTAGGCATCGAAAAAATTGTTTTGGTTGATCCCTACTATACCATTTATGACTTCACCGATAAAGAGGTTAACAAACAAATAGAGTCCGAAAACGAAGAGATTGAGACCTTAGCACGATTTGAGAATACGGCAGAACAAGTTGGCTTAGAAATGGACATTTTAACGCCTTACCGATTTGACAGTAACGATGTTCAGAAATACAATGATTTCTCATTACTTAATGAATGGGTGAATGAACGCTTTGAAATGGGAGGCAGATCCAATTACCCATCGTCTACCGAAGAAGTAAAGAGTTTAATTGATAGATATGACACACCCTACTTTGCTTGGTCAGGATTAATTAACACCAGCTTACCACGAGAGAAAAAGATTCTTGTAGCCGCTTTAAGCCTCTATATGATACCCGCATTACCATACGGCATATATTATTTATTGTCAGACAACAAGACTACCCACATATATTTCGCAGTATTCAATATTGAAACGGGACAGTTAGCCATGTATATAAACAGGCCTATCGACATGAAAGACAACAATGGATTACTCAACTCGCAGTACTATGATATTTTCAATCAAATACGGAATTAATGAATTCAATTAAAACCATAAAGACGCTATTTGCCATGGCATCTTTCACACTTTTGTTTAGCATTGCTCATGCTCAAGTCCCAGGCTATATGGGGAAAAGATTTGCATTCGGTATAGATATAGCAACCACTCTATGGCAAAGAGGCGATTACCAATATGGTCAGTATTCGGACACAGGAGCATATGAACAGACATTAGACTTATACAGAAATATATATGTTATAATTCGCCCTACCATAAAATTAGAATACGCCATTTCGCGCAAAAATTCAATTCACACATTCGCCCGATTTTTCAGCACCAAAATAGATGCTAGTAAGGTAGACATTCCGTACCTTGATGACGAAGGCTTGACTAGGTATTATATTTACACCCCTAAGGATCTTGTGAAAATGAGTGGCATTAACTTAGGTATTAAACTCACCCACTATTTTGGAAGACAAATAAGCCCCATTGGCTTTTACAACAGCTTTGGAATAGAATATTCCAAAATGACATTTAGCCACTCGGAAACAAACTTTTCTAGGTATAATGAAGAATCAAAATCGGTTGACTTCATCGCAATAGAGCCTAATGTTGGTCAGAATCTTATTTTCACCTATACCATCGGCAGACAAACTACTTTAAAAGAAAAGGGCTTAATTAACTTCGCTTTCGAGTTCGGTATTCCAGTTCTCTTAACCGAAACCAATTTTAGAATAAGAAAAGACGAATGGGCTGAAACTACCGCCAAAACGGAAGCAATAAGACATTCTCTGGTCAATTTTATTATCGGATACTCTTTACCCTTTTAACTAATATTAAATACCTAGACAACATGGTTCGCTTGGGTTTTGAAACCCTAAAAGACCAAGTTAAAAAACTCATTTTTAATCGCTTCTAAAAACTTATAGAAAAGAGCCATCAGTTTAAGTGAAAATGATATTTTGGACAAAATTTTTTTATGACCAAAATACTCTACGTAATACTTCTTCTCTCTATTCCATTTACTTCTATTTGCCAAACAGGACAGTATACTGGACTTAAATCCAAGGGCGAGATTCCTGACGATTTCACTAAATTGACTCTAGAGAAAATCAAAGATGCTCAATTAGAAATTGAACAAGACAGTAGACGAAGCAAAAAGGAAAAGGCGAAATTTTACGAAATGTCAAACTTTGGAGTAGATGAATTGCTACAAAGTGGCATGGTTTGCTTTAACGACACCATTAGTAGTTACGTAGAAGATGTATTGGAAGAAATTAGGTTCGCTAATAAATCCATTCCTTTAGAAATCCGAGTTTACACCATTAAATCTCCAATTGTAAATGCCTTTACAACCGATCAAGGAATAATATTTATCAATACTGGGTTACTAGCCCAACTTGAAAACGAAGCCCAATTGGCATTTATTTTATGCCATGAAATTGTTCATTACACCGAAAAGCACGTAATGGAGGGATTTATTAAACAAAACAACATTAACCATAGAAGAAACGATTACAGACGTGTTCGAAGTATTGATAAAGAATTAGCCACTTCAAGATTCTCAAGAAAATTAGAAACGGAAGCGGATAAAGATGGATTAGCGTTATTTATGAATACAGACTACAACCCTTCTGAGGTTGATGGTGTATTTGATGTCTTACTTTACTCCTATTTACCATTTGACGAAATTCCTTTTGATAGCAGTATACTGGAAGTGGGTGCTTACCAAATTCCAGACAAGTTTTTTCTTACTGAGCTGAATGAAATTAAAGTGGATGAAGATGAAGATGATTCCAGGCAGACGCATCCAAACATTGGTACCCGAAGAAGGAAAGCAGCCAACATCATTAATGAGAACAACAAAGCAGGCAAAAACTTCATTGTATCCGAAAAACAATTCTACACCGTAAGAGCCGCTGCCAGATATGAAGTACTTAGATTACAATTGATTAATTGCAATTATAGTGAAGCATTGTATAGCGCATATATTTTAGAAAAGGACTTCCCTAATAACCCATTACCAAAAATTGCTATTGGTGAAATTTTATATGGTGCCGCCTTGTTTACAAATACAAAAGACCGTAAAAAGGTAGTGGGTTATTACAAAAAGAAGCAAGGGAACATACAGCAAGTATATTATCTATTAAATAAGTTAAAAGCTTTAGACCTAAGCTTATTGGCCTTACGATACAATTATTATTTACACACCCTTTATCCAGAGAATGATATTGTAGAAGAACGAATTGTCACCCTATGTAAGGACTTGAGCTACTACTACGATATAACTTACAACAAATTAAATTTCGACATACCAGTTACTGTCGCTGCTTCTCTGGCAAGTAATGAGGACGAGACCAAAAACGCGTCCACAAAAAAAACTAGTAAATACGATAAAATAAAAAATACAAAAACAAAAAAAGCCAAAAGCACAGGATATGATGTGGATTGGGCTTATAGTATTTTTCAGGGAAGCGAAGGTACGGATGACTTAGAGGGTTATTTTGAAAAAGGAAATCAATTGTCGGAGTCTAAAAAATACAGATTAGCAGAAACGGATGATCCTAAAAAAAATGCCCAATCGATAAAAGAGAATGAAAAATATCAAAAAAGAAAAAAACGTAAAGGCCGTTCTCTTGGGATTAATAAAATTGTAATGGTTGATCCCTATTACACCATTCTTAATTTCACAAAAAAAGAATCTTATCAGCAAATTAAATCCGAGAAAGAAGAGATTGAAATATTATCACAATTTGAAGAGGTAGCTAATTCGGCTGATTTGGACTTAACCATTTTAACGAGTTATAGGTTTAATAGTACTGATGTAACCAAATACAATGACTTCTCTTTAATTAACGAATGGGGGTCTGAAAGGTTTACAATGGAGAATAGATCCACTTACCCTTCCTCTTCTGAAGAAGTTCAAGAATTAATCAATAGGTACGGCACCAAGTATTTTGCTTGGACCGGTGTAGTTAACGTTACCTCTCCTAGAGAGTCAAAATTCTATGTTGCCTTACTTAGTTTTTATACCGTAGTTGGTATTCCTCTTGGTATTTATTACGTAGCCACTCCTGAAAAGAGCACTCAATTATACTTTGCTTTATTCAATATTGAGACCGGTCAATTGGTGATGTATGAAAGTAGAGATTTACCCATGAACGATTCTGACGGGTTACTAAATTCTCATTATTATGACATATTTAATCAAATTACAAATTAGAAATTATGTCTGAAAAATATTTAAAAATGAAATTTTCGAATTCAAATAAAGTCATACATTCTCTAATTACTTTGGTTATCCTAACCGGAATAAGTTCAGTTGGATTTAGTCAAGTGTCTGGCTTTCTAGGAAAGAAATTAATTATTGGCGTGGAGGTATCTTCCATGGTAAAATTCAATCTACTTTCAGATTTTGATTACAAATACGGAACTTATAATGCTTCAGGTAATTTTGTTCAAGGACCAGAATACAGCCAGGTTAATTTAAGGTACAGACCTACAATTCGTTTAGAATATGTAATCAGTCGAAAAAATTCAATTCAAGGCATCGTTCGAATATTCAATCCAATGGTTGACGCTCCAAATTATATTGTAGGCCAACCTACGTCTTGGGGCGCTACTGAAGAATTTGTTTACAAACCAAAAGATCGGGTGAAAATGAAAACAATAAACTTTGGCCTAAATTACAAATGGTACATGGGAGATGCACTAAGTCCTGTTGGAGTATTTATGACCCTTGGATTCGAATACTCTCAAATAAAATTCGACCTTGAAGAAGATAGCTTCTCTAATAATGATTCTAGATATAATTCATCTTCAAGAATCACTTATGGCAATCCAGTACCCGAAAAAACAAGCATTATCATTCTTACTTACGGATTAGGAAAGCAATATGCACTAAGTAATATGGTACTTATGAATGTAGGAATGGAATTTGGGTTACCCTTACGACTTTCTAAAAAGGAACCCGAATATGAAATGGATGAATGGGCTGATAAAACAGGTGCTGTAGAAACACGACTTCATTCGCTGATTAGTGTTGTACTCGGATTTTCTTTAGCACTGTAATAATTAAGCTATTCAAATTTAGCCGCCACTTTATCAAATAAAGAGGTGGCTAATTTCACGTACGATTCTTGAGTCCAACCCGCTACATGCGGGGTTAAAATGGTTGCATCTGATTCTGCTAGATAAGTGAAGTCAGTTGGCACTTCTGCTTCCGTAAAATTACCAAAGGCTTTGGTTTCGTACTCCAACACATCTAAACAAGCTCCTTTAACCTTACCCGATTTCATAGCATCTACCAGCGCACTCGTATGCACAACCTTACCTCTAGATGTATTTATTAAGTAAAAGGATTTTTCACACTTTTCGATAAAATCGGCATTTAGCATATATCGCGTTTCATCTGTTTCAGGTACATGAAAACTAATGATGTCTGCTTTCTTTTGAATTTCTGCTAATTCTACACTGGTAGCCAAGGTATTTGTAAAATTGGGAACGTACTTATCGTAAGCTAAAACCGTTACCTCAAAACCCGAAAGCTTTTTAGCAAAGCGTTGACCAGTGTTTCCGTACCCAATTAAACCAACCGTTAATCCATCTAATTCAACACCTCTGTTTTTTTCGCGATTCCATTCTCCATTCCTTACTTCGGTATCGCCTTGTTTCATTTTATTAAACAGCATTAAGAGCATCCCTAAAGCATGTTCAGCCACCGCATTTCTATTTCCTTCCGGAGAATTAAATACTTCTACGTTATGCTTTGCAGCTGCTGGTAAGTCAATATTTTCCAACCCAGCACCTGAGCGGGCAATAAATTTAAGGTTTTTAGCCGCAACCAAAAACGCTTCATTAATGGTGAATTTACTGCGAATCACCACCCCTTCAAAAGAGTCTATTTCTGACTCGATACGTTCTTTCGCCCATGAGGTACCATCGATACACAAATACCCAATTTGAGTAAATTTTTTGGCAAGAATAGGATGAACCGAATCAATAAATAAAATACGCATAGTGATAATTTATCGTACGAAAGTGCGACAATTTTAAAGGGCAACAAAAAAGAGAGGAATATAAAGTTACAGCACCAAAGTATAAATATACTGCCCTACCAAAAAGTAAATAAACAACCCGGTAATATCATTCATGGTCGTAATAAAAGGACCGGTAGCTAAGGCTGGATCAATATCTAATTTCTCTAAGGTTAACGGAATTAGAGTTCCCGTAACAGATGCAAACAGAATAACTAATAATAGAGCTGTGCTAATGGTAATACCCAAATTCATATCGTTAAAAACCAAAACACTAAACAATAGCGCTAAGGCAGAAATGATGAGCCCGTTTAACAACCCTTGCTGCAGCTCTTTCCATAGCTTACCCATCAAATTGTCCGTCTTCAAAGTATTGTTAGCTAAACCCTGTACAATTATTGCCGAAGATTGAACCCCTACATTTCCTCCTGTGGCGGTAATCATAGGAATAAAAAAAGCGAGTGCTGGAATAGCGGCAATTGCCCCTTCGTAACCTCCAATAACGATTGCACTTAACATACTACCACCTACCCCAATAATTAACCACGGTAAACGCGCACGTGTTAACTGTAAAATAGAATCCGAATGTTCAATATCTTCTGAAATACCAGAGGCCATCTGGTAATCTTTATCTGCTTCTTCTCTAATCACATCCACCACATCATCAATCGTAATTCTTCCCACTAAACGTTTTAGTGCATCAATAACTGGAAGCGCAACTAAATCGTATTTATCCATGATTTGTGCTACCTCTTCTTGAGATATATCGGTATGAACGCCTTCAATATCTTCAATAAGAATATCTATCATTTTTGAATGCACGTTAGCCGTCAACAACTTTTTCAAAGGAAGCCTACCCTTCAATACATTATTATCATCTACCACATAGATGGTATAAATCTGTTCAATTTCGCCCGCTTGTTTACGCATTTCACGTACACTTCGAGTAATATCCCATGTTTGATTGACCACTACCATTTCCTTACCCATTAGCGCACCAGCCGTACCTTCTTCGTAGTGGAGTAAATCAATAATATCGCTAGCATGTTCTACATCTTCTAAGGCAGAAACAACCTGACTTCGAATATTCTCATCTAATTCTTGAAGTAAATCGGCTGCATCATCCGACTCTAAGTTAGTAATGTATTTAACGGCAATTTCTTCTGGACTTAACCGATCCACCAGTTTTTCTCGCTGATCTTCATCTAGCTCCATCAATACGGCCGAGCTATCTTCATCATCTAAATGATTCATGATCAACTCTGCCTCTACGATGGCTAAATCGTCCATAATTTCGGCAATATCGGCTGCGTGCAATTCAGAAAGATATACTCTCAGTTGCTCTCCTTGCCCATCCACCAATAAAGATTTTAGATGAGTAATGGTTTCTTTATTTACCTCAAAACGTTCCATGATTGTCACAATTTGGATTCAAAAGTAGTTTTTTTAGCCTAGTATCCCAGTAAAAGACCCGATAGGATTCATCTAATTCAAAAGCTCCAAAACGGGTACTCGATCTGCTATGGAATCCTGTAAATTTATTTCGGTGATGACGTTCTGACTTTAAGCAAAGTAGAACTGACTCTCCTTTAGCATAGAAAAAGAAAGAGCGGCACTATACACCCTAAATTTATTGGGGTTCATACCCCGTAAAAAAGGGCACTTACTTTACCCATAACTTACTGATTAAAAATAAAAAAAGCGGCTAGAATATATTTCTAACCGCTCTTGAATCCTGTTGTTTTTGTTGTTCTAAACAATCGCTTTCCAAACCATATCTTTCAATTCAGTTAACCCTTGTTGCGCAACAGATGAAATAAACGTATATGGAATATCTATCACCATTTCTGCTTCTAACGCCTCTTTTAATTCATCGTCTAGCATATCTGATTTAGTGATGGCTAACACTCGTTTTTTATCTAACAATTCTGGGTTATACTTTCGTAATTCATTGACTAAAATCTCATACTCTTTGGTTATATCTACGGCATCAGACGGCACCATAAATAGCAACGCAGAATTTCGTTCGATATGACGTAAAAAACGAATCCCTAACCCTTTACCTTCAGAGGCACCTTCAATAATACCAGGAATATCGGCCATTACAAAGGATTGATCTCCCCTATATTTCACCACCCCTAAATTAGGTTCTAAGGTTGTAAAAGGATAGTTCGCAATTTCGGGTTTTGCCGCTGAAATTACCGACAATAACGTAGATTTACCTGCATTTGGAAAACCTACCAAACCAACATCCGCTAATAATTTTAATTCGAGAATTCTCCATCCATCCACACCATCTTCGCCCGGTTGCGCAAACCGAGGTGTTTGAAAAGTAGACGATTTAAAATGATCGTTACCTTGACCCCCACGGCCCCCTTTCAAAAGAATGAATTCTTCTCCATCTTCGGTAATCTCCGTTAAAATATCCATGGTATCTGGATCTCTAACTACGGTACCTAATGGTACTTTTAGATAGATATCATCTCCATCTTTACCTGTACTAGTTTGTTGACCTCCATGGCCCCCTTCTTCGGCACGGTTATGAATACGGAAACGCAAGTGAATAAGCGTCCACATTTGCTTATCGCCTATTAAAATAATATGACCACCACGACCTCCATCCCCCCCATCAGGACCTCCTTTAGCGGTTAGCTTATCTCTACGCAAATGCGAAGAACCGCCTCCACCTTTACCTGATGCTCCGTATAACTTTACATAGTCAACAAAGTTGGTAGACTGTTTTTTTCGATTTCTAGAATAGCTCATATCGTAATGAAGGGTGCATACAGCCCCTTTTAAATAATCAATTAAATGGAAGTAGAATTTCTACTATCCGATAGCCGCCAACAAGCGACCAAAAATATCTTCTACATTTCCGACACCATCAATACCTCGTAATTTGGCTTGATCTTCGTAAAAATGTTTTAGTGGAGCCGTTTTAGAATTGTATTCTTTAATACGGTTCCAAACAACCTCTTGGTTTGCATCATCGGGCCTACCACTTGTTTTACCTCTATTTAACAAACGTTTCACTAGCTCTTCATCAGGCACCTCTAACGATAAAACATGATCAATTTTCATGCTTTTATTTGCTAAAAAAGCATCTAAAGCTTCTGCTTGAGCTACGGTTCTTGGAAAACCATCAAAAATAAAACCTGCCGCATCTGCCTGCTTTTCCACTTCTGATTTTAGCATCTTAATTGTTACCTCATCCGGAACCAAATCACCCTTATCCATATAGCTTTTAGCGAGGATACCTAATTCGGTTTTTTGAGAAATATTGTAACGAAAAACATCCCCTGTAGATAAATGATACAAGTTATGTTTTTCTACCAAGCTAATTGCTTGTGTTCCTTTACCAGCTCCCGGAGGGCCGAATAGTACTAAATTAATCATATGTTGTTTTATTCAGTAACCGTATATATTTGTCTAAGATTTCTTCCTAGACCATCATAATCTAAACCATACCCAATCACAAAATCATCTGGAATTTCAAAACCGAAATAATCTATTTTCAGTTCTCCCGTATACTTAGTCGGTTTAAGTAACAGAGAACAAATCTTTATTTCGTTTGGGTTAAGATGGTGTAATTGATTGACCAATTCTTTTATGGTACCCCCAGTATCTACAATATCCTCTACAATAATTACTGTTCGGCCGCTAACGGTCATGTCTGCTCCTATTAAAGTTTTCACTTTTTCGGTAGAGTACATTCCTGTATAGGATTGAATTTTTACGAATTGAAGCTCACAATCCATTTCTATTTCTTTCATCAAATCTGAAGCGAACATGAAACTACCGTTTAAAACAGGTAAAAACAGCGGGTTCTTATACTTACAATCTTTGGTGATTTCTAGCGCAATTTCTTGCACCCTTTTTAATATCTCTTCTTCAGAAATTGACTTCTTAAAAGTCTTATCGTGAACCTTGATTACATCCATAGTCAAAATTGGAGCTGCAAATGTATAACATTAGGTTATCGTAGCGTTAAAAATTAACGATTACCTATCTTTGTGGTTCAAAGATTAGTATGCAAAAATCATTCACATCAAACCAGTTTAAACTTGGTATTTTAGGAGGCGGACAATTAGGACGTATGTTTATTCAAGAAGCTATTAGCTACAATTTGGATGTGCATGTTATGGATCCAGATGCTAACGCTCCTTGTAAAGATATTTCTACCACTTTTCAAGTCGGAAGTTTACACGATTACGAATCTGTATATCAGTTTGGTAAAGATAAGGATGTGGTAACTATTGAAATTGAGCACGTAAATGTAGATGCCCTAGAAGCTTTAGAAAAAGAAGGGGTCAAAGTATTTCCTCAACCTGCTATTTTACGCATGATTCAGGACAAAGGACTACAAAAGAAGTTTTATGCCCAACATGGCATCCCTACTTCTGAGTACCATTTAATTGATGAAAAAAAAGATATTGCTCGCTTTAGAAACGAGTTCCCTTTTATGCAAAAAATGCGTACAGGTGGGTACGATGGCAAAGGAGTAACTCCGCTCAGAAATGACACCGATCTTACCCGAGCTTTTGACGCCCCTTCTGTATTAGAAAAATTTGTTGATTTCGATAAAGAAATTAGTGTGATTGTGGCGCGTAATGAACGTGGCGAAGTCAAATCATATCCAGTAGTTGAACTAGAGTTTAACCCAGAAGCCAACTTGGTAGACTTCTTGTTTTCGCCTGCTAATATTAGCGAAGATGCAGAAACTAAAGCCCGTGAAATTGCAGAGAGTTTAGTGGCTAAAACAGGTATTGTAGGATTACTTGCGGTAGAGATGTTTTTAACCAAAGACGGACAAATATTGGTAAACGAAGTCGCACCTAGAACGCATAATAGTGGCCATCAGAGTTTTGAAGGAAATGTAACCTCTCAATTTGAACAACATTTAAGAAGTATTTTGAATTTACCTTTGGGTGAAACCCGCATTACAGAACCCACTGTGATGGTCAACTTGTTAGGTGAAAAAGGGTATACTGGAGAAGCGCAATACCAAGGCTTACAGGAGGTGTTAACCATGAATGGCGTTCATATTCATCTGTACGGAAAAAAAATCACCAAACCATTTAGAAAAATGGGACATGTAACGGTAGGTGCCAAAACCATGGCCGAAGCGAAACAGATTGCAGAGAAAGTAAAAGAGGTTTTGAAAGTTACTGCTACTTCCCCCCAATAAGGGCGGGCGTATTTACCACCAGCCTGAGTAGATTTACTTTGGTTTTGCACTGTGAGTTTTGATTTTAACGGTTACACCCATAGGTTAATAATATATACATAGAATAATCTTAGGCCTTCGGTCTTCCGATTTTCGACTTAAATATAAAGAATGAAACCACAAGTAGGAATTATCATGGGAAGCAAATCGGATTTACCGATTATGCAAGAAGCAGCAGACGTATTAACTGAATTAGGTGTTGCCTTTGAAATTAACATTGTATCAGCTCATCGTACACCTGAATTGATGTATGATTATGCGAAATCTGCCGTAGAGAGAGGATTAAAAGTCATTGTAGCTGGGGCTGGTGGGGCTGCTCATTTACCAGGAATGACTGCTTCATTAACGCCACTTCCGGTAATTGGAGTGCCTATAAAATCGCGGAACTCAATTGATGGATGGGATTCTATTTTATCTATTCTGCAAATGCCAGGCGGCATACCTGTAGCCACGGTAGCTTTAGATGGAGCTAAAAACGCAGGCATATTAGCCGCTAAAATTATTGCCAGTAGTGATCCGGCTTTATTACAAACTATGCTGGACTATATGGACACATTAAAACAAAAAGTGTTAGAATCTGCTAAAGATTTATCTTAATCACGGTATAAATGAGTTTTTAGCTACTTTAACACCATGGACAAACAAAAAGAGCCCGTCACTAATTGACGGGCTCTTTTTGTTTGTTTACACCTTAGTTTTTCGGCTTATTTAGCAAGATCAAAACGATCAAGAGTCATTACTTTTACCCATGCAGCTACAAAGTCTTGCGTAAATTTTTCTTGAGCATCATCCGATGCATATACTTCTGCTAACGCTCTTAGTTCTGAATTAGAACCAAAAATTAAATCTACTCGGGTAGCCGTATATTTTACATCTCCGGTAGTTCTATCTACTCCTTCAAATGTTTCTTTAGTGTCACTCATTGCTTTCCACTCGGTACTCATATCTAGTAAATTTACAAAGAAATCAGTGGTCAATGCCTCGGTTTCATTTGAAAAAACACCGTGAGAAGAACCGTCAAAATTTGTGTTCATCCCACGCATTCCACCTACCAAAACTGTCATTTCTGGAGCTGTTAAAGTTAACAATTGCGCTTTATCTAAAAGTAACTCTTCTGTAGAAATGGTATATCTAGTTTTTAAATAATTACGAAACCCATCAGCCATTGGCTCTAATAAATTAAAAGAGGCAACATCTGTTTGTTCTGCTGTAGCATCCATACGGCCTGCTATAAAAGGTACCGTTATTGGAAACCCTGCATTTAAAGCAGATTTTTCAACGCCCACCGCTCCAGCTAGCACAATTAAATCAGCCATTGAAATTTTCTTAGTACTCGATGTTGCATTAAAGTTGCCTTGAATATTTTCTAGCACCCCCAATACCTTCGCCAATTGCTCTGGATTATTAACTTCCCAATCTTTTTGAGGAGCTAGTCTAATTCTTGCTCCGTTTGCTCCTCCACGCCTATCTGATTTGCGGTAAGTAGAAGCCGAAGCCCAAGCAGTAGTTACCATTTGGCTAATAGATAGCCCCGAATTAGAGAGCCTATTTTTTAATCCTTTAATATCATTTTTATTTACCAATTCATGGTTTACAGCCGGAATAGGGTCTTGCCAAATTAAGACCTCTATAGGAGCCTCCGGACCTAGATAAGTGGTGCGCGGACCCATATCGCGGTGTGTTAATTTAAACCAGGCACGCGCAAAAGCATCGTTAAACAATTCTGGATTCTCGTAAAATTTACGTGATATTTTCTCATATTCCGGATCAAAGCGCAGAGATAAATCGGTAGTCAACATTGTTGGGTTATGCGTTTTTTCAGAGTCATACGCATCTGGCACCTGCAACTTCGCGTT
Organism: Salibacteraceae bacterium; assembly: GCA_047610145.1. GTDB lineage: Bacteria > Bacteroidota > Bacteroidia > Flavobacteriales_G > Salibacteraceae > CAJXZP01. Next base: position 39,559 of record JBLFZF010000010.1, read on the forward strand.
TTTAGCTTCCCATTGATGCGCACCTGCGGGGCTTTTAGTCAAGGTCCATTCATTCTCAAATAAGTTATAAAAGAAAAGATGGCTCCATTTTGCGGGAGTAGAGGTCCATGTTACTTCTAAACCCGAACTAATCGCATCTGTTCCTTTTCCTGATTTATAGCTACTTTTCCATCCAAAACCTTGCGCCTCTATATCTGCCGCTTCTGGTTCTGCTCCAACATGCGATGCCGGGCCTGCGCCATGTGTTTTACCTAAGGTATGACCACCTGCAATAAGCGCCACCGTTTCTTCATCATTCATACCCATTCTACCAAATGTTTCGCGAATATCGTGGGCTGCTAAAAGCGGATCCGGATTTCCGTTAGGTCCTTCTGGATTAACATAAATCAAGCCCATTTGAACGGCTGCTAAAGGATTTTCTAAGTCTCGATCGCCTGTATAGCGTTCATCATCCGTTAGCCACTTTTTTTCAGCCCCCCAATACACATCCAATTCAGGTTCCCACATATCTACTCTACCGCCAGCAAAACCAAAGGTTTTAAAACCCATGTCTTCTAAAGCCACATTACCGGTCAAAACCATTAAATCTGCCCATGAAATTTTATTTCCATACTTCTGTTTAATCGGCCATATTAATCTTCGGGCTTTATCTAAATTCACATTATCTGGCCAACTATTTAATGGTGCAAAACGTTGCTGTCCTGCTCGTGAACCACCACGGCCATCGCCACTTCTATACGTTCCAGAACTATGCCAAGCCATTCGAATAAACAAACCTCCATAATGACCAAAATCTGCCGGCCACCAATCTTGCGATTCTGTTAACACCTTTTTAATATCATTTTTCAGTGAATCGTAAGCTATACTATTAAACTCTTGCGCATAATTAAAAGTAGCACCCATTGGGTTTGACAACTGCGAATTTTGACGGAGCAGGTTCAAGTTTAATTGGTTTGGCCACCAATCGCTATTACTTGTGGCTTTCATATTAGAGTTACTTTTCATGGTTGCTCCTGAATACCCATCTGTTTCTACCATCTCTGGCTTAGGGTTATTTGTGCACCCTTCCAGTATAAAAACTGCTGAAATCAACCAACTAAAAAATACTAACCTTCTCATATTCTGATATATAAATTAATAACTAACCGCAATAGTATCTAATTCAAACTCTTTACTAACTATAATTAATAATAATTGTTTTAATAAATCAATTATTATTAGTTATGATACAGGTGTTCCATACCTATATATTTATCAGATTAAATCAAAGACTTTCTATGGCTAAAGATTTATAATTACCTTTCTACCCTAATGAAACCCATATATGAAAACAAAACAAGAAATTGTAACCAACTGGTTACCTAGATACACTGGAACTCCACTAGAAAGTTTTGGAGAATACATTTTACTCACCAACTTTATTGGATACGTTAACATCTTTGCACAGAAGTACGATGTGAAAATTATAGGTAGCGACAAAGCAATGCAAACAGCTACTTATGGTGATATTACTATTATTAACTTTGGTATGGGCAGCGCAATGGCGGCTACGGTAATGGATTTATTATCGGCTATTATGCCAAAAGCTGTTCTGTTTTTAGGGAAATGTGGTGGATTGAAAAAGAAAACTGAGTTGGGTGATTTCATTATTCCCATGGCTGCAATTCGCGGTGAAGGAACTAGTAATGAATACCTACCGGCAGAGGTACCGGCACTGCCTTCTTTTAGATTGCAACGTACTATTTCATCTGCTATGAAAGAATTTAAAACAGATTATTGGACGGGTGTAATTTTCACGACCAATCGTAGAGTTTGGGAACATGATGAAGTATTTAAAGACCGTTTAACCGAAGCGCGTGCAATTGGTATTGACATGGAAACAGCGACCCTATTTACGGCCGGTTTTGCTAACGGAATACCTAGAGGAGCGTTACTATTGGTGAGCGATAACCCAATGGTGCCTAGTGGCATTAAAACAGATGAAAGCGATAAATCAGTGACGTCTAATTTTGTGGATTTACATGTAAATATTGGAATTCGAGCTTTAGAAGAATTACGTGATTCGGGCGATAGTGTGAAGCATATGAAATTTGACCATAGGCCTTAAAACCAATTATTATACTAGGAAATTTTAAAAGCTCTGTGCGCTCTGCCTACAGGGCTTTTTTTTTAAGAACCAAAACACCACAGACAGAAAAAAGGCTAATTCATTCATTTAAAGTATTTTATTTAAAAATATCTCCCTAAATTTATTGCTGTTTTGACCTGAATTGACTAAATTCGAATATCTCTAATATCCAAGGCTGTTATCTCACTTCTACAATTTTAGTTTTGATATGAGCTTCGTAATCATTTGACACTTTTAAACCTAAAAAACTAATTATGATCACTTTAACACCTGTAGTATTATCCCCAAAAATGCATCGTGATCAATGGCGGCTCTTTGTAGAGTGTGAATATCAACAAGACATTATCGCCCAATTAAGACAGCTTCGTGCAAAATGGAGTCAATCTAAAAAAGCGTGGTATTTACCCTATACCCAAAAACATTTAAAGCTTATTCAATTGGCATTGAAAGAAATTGCCAATGTAGACATCACTCATATTGTGTTTACAAAAGCACAAACCAGCGCAGTTGGCCCAACAGTTCCTACCCCATCAAAACCAACGCCTAAAATTGTGAAGGAAATTAAAATTCCAGAGGCATATATTAAAACGCTCTTACACCGAAGGTTTAGTACCTCTACTTATAACACCTATACCGTTTTGTTTAAACGTTTTATGGAGTTTTATAAGGATGAAGTTTTAGATGAAATTAACAAAGACCAAATTGTAGATTACTTACTGCATTTGATACAGACCAAAAAAATTAGTACAAGTACTCAAAACCAAGTGATTAACGCTATTAAATTTTACTATGAAAAGGTACTTAATAGAGAAAACCAGAAGTACTGGATAAATAGGCCACAACGAGAGTTCAAACTTCCGGTAGTTTTAAGTGAAGAAGAAGTTATGAGTTTAATGGGCGCTATACCGAACCTTAAGCACCTTACTATAGTTGCACTTCTTTATTCTGCTGGTTTAAGAAGAGGAGAAGTTATACGCTTAAAAAAAGGCGATATTGACATGCATCGTAAACAAATAAAGGTAGTTAAAAGCAAGGGTAAAAAGGACCGAATGACGGTTTTGAGTGAGTTTATGGCAGAGCTTCTCACTAAATATGTGAAAAAATTTAAACCTACTTATTGGTTGTTTGAGAGCCCTGACAACACACCATACAGCGCATCTAGCGTGGCTACTATCATAAAGCGAGCTTCTATAAAGGCTAAAATAACTAAGCATGTTACGCCTCATGTTTTACGCCATAGTTTTGCCACCCATTTAATGGATCAAGGTATAGAAACGCGTTATATACAAACCTTACTTGGTCACTCATCGCTTGAAACCACGGCTATTTACACCCATGTGAGTACACGATCAATAGAGAAAATTAAAAGTCCGTTAGATAATATTTTAGACGGTCTTAAAGACAAAGAGAAAAAAATTGATCCTCAATAAATTGCGCGAAAAAAATTGAACCTAAACAATAAATATTACCTTGTGATCGAAAACAAATATCACCTTATAAACGACCACAAATTCTAACAGTGATTTTCCTAAAATAATTTTCACTTTCTCAGCATGAAAAACTCATTTACCCATATTTATCAAGGCTTTACAGGCAAAAAAAATAAATAAATTAAACAAATAATAAATTTAGCTATGTGCAACACCTGCACATAGCATACGTTAGTCGTTAATTACCGTTCCATTTGGGAAAAAAATACAAGAAGATTTTTCGAGATTAAACGAATAAAGAGGAATAAAAAGGTGCGCTAAGGAAATCCCCGTAGGGAGATTGATTTCAGGTCTTGTCGGCTGGAACCGTGGAAGCTTGCTTCTAGACGTTTGCACGTCACAAAAGACCTGATGAAGATAAACGCTAGACCAATACGAGTCAAGTTTATTTTCATTTGCGGACATTTTTAGGGGTTTAATTGTTTAATCTCTACCACT
>JBLFZF010000011.1:0-43157 GCA_047610145.1 Salibacteraceae bacterium
ATAATTAACATGAAACAAATACCATATACAAAAACCCCTACAATCGCTGCTTTATTTTTAAGCGTACGAACCACCCCCTTTTTTGTTTCTTCTCTAAAGAAATACCAAAGTACAACAGCACTAAATATAGCTTCAATACCAATAGCGATATACGGACTGGAAGCGTATAAACCTAAACCTGCACTTAAAGAGTCCTCACCAAAAACATGGTGCATATGCCCCGAAAAGAAATCTAAAACGAAATGAGCTAGCAATAAAGCCACACTTATTGCCCCAATTTTAGTACTCTTAAACAAAAACGTACCCATTAAAAATACGACAACCATCCAAAATAATTGTGGAACTAAATCATGGCTGTACAACATATTAACCGACATATTACTCAAAGTAGCGTCAAATGCATCATCGGGCATCGTTTGCTCTAAGCCTAAATAATGAAAGGTAAACCACATTAAATCCTGTAACTGCGAAATAATAAGGAAGTATAGTAAAGTCCCTTTCGGAATTTTTTGATTTGCCACTAAGGCAGTCGTAAAGTGTCCTGCTAACATAATTTATGTATTTTTACTTTAAAATATAAAGCAAATATATAATTACTTTAAAATATAAAGTGATTTTATTAAAATAGAATGGTGAAACAGTTTCGATCGTCTTGTGTTATTGCATCTGCATTAGATTTAATAGGGGATAAGTGGTCATTACTTATTGTTCGGGATATGCTATTAAATAAAAAAAGCACCTATAAAGAAATGATTGCATCTGATGAAGGAATAGCAACAAATTTGCTATCCTCAAGATTGAAAATGCTAGCATCTATTGGAATAATTACAAAAAGAAAACTGCCAAAAAACAAAAAAGAAAATATCTACTTACTTACCGAACGGGGCATAGCGTTAGCACCATTAATCATGGAGGTGGTAATATGGAGTGATCAATACATAAGAGCTTACCATGCAAAAATGAATCCGTTCGAAACCCATAATATGAACAAAGCAGATATTATTTGCCATGTTCAAAACGAATACAGAACATTATCTACTCAAATTTTAGGCTAGTTTAAGAGGGATTTAAATCGCAGCTAAATATTATTACCTCGTGTTCCATCTAAATAACTTCGAACAATGTAGATTATATTTTCAGTCGCAACTATTTATTATTGAAACTCCTAATACAGCAACTAGCAAAAATTGACGGTATACTATCAATTATTTTTTTTTGAATAAACCCATCGCTATAAAGTGCACTGAATCTTTGCTAATTAGATAGTTTTCGTGTTGTTTTTTTAAATATTTATTCCTGTATTAGTTATTTTTGTTTAACAAAACAATTTAATGATTAAACAAAATGAGATTTTTATTTACATTTGAATAAATTTAAAACAAACAATTATGAGAAAATTAGTTCTAATGTTAACAGTTTTATTAGCTGTTACCTTTTCAAAAAATGTTACCGCACAAAAAACGATTGTAGATGTGGCTGCGGGTAACGAAGATTTTTCAACGTTAGTTACCGCTTTAAAAGCGGCCAATTTAGTAACTGCTTTACAAGGAGAAGGACCTTTTACAGTTTTTGCGCCCAATAATGCTGCTTTTGCAAAAATAGATCCAACCACATTAAAATCTTTATTGGAAGAGAAGAACCAAAAAGCGCTAGCAAATATTTTAACGTATCATGTAATATCCGGAAACTTAAAGGCTGTTGATGTAGTTGCTGCTTTAAAGAAAGGTAAAGGAATGGTAGAATTAACTACCTTAAATGGCGAAGTCATTACAGTGATGCAGAAAGAAGGTAAAATTTGGTTAAAAGATGCCAACGGAAATTATAGCGAAATTATTGCGACAGATGTTATGAGCAGTAATGGTGTTATTCACGTAATAGATAGTGTTGTTATGCCTAAGTAAGTAGGATTTAAATGACAAAAAAAAGCCTCGATGATTCGAGGCTTTTTTTATGTCATTTTTTTTAGTTGTTTAATCTTCTTATTTATTTTCCCCACTAGTGGGTATTTGGCCCCAGTCCTTATCATTTGGGAAAGGTTATGTGTGCCCTATACTATTTGGATCTATTTATTTTTGATAGAAATGGATATAAGAAACCGAAAAGCCCACTTCCACTTTATTTTATATGAAGTGAAACCTGCTCGTTGCATAATAGCCCTGAGCTCCATTTTCGAAAACGAACTTCGTATAGCCACTAGTCCATCTTGTTTAACAATATCAGAGAAAGGAAGAAATACAGTTCCTATTTTAAACAGAGCATAGGCCAAGTCATTTCGTTGTAATTCACTGAAAATAATTTGGATAGCGATTCTATTTTTAGACTTTTTCAAAAACGAAACAATTTCTGTATCTGTAAAATGATACATAAAATGACTGCTAATGAGAATATCGCATTTGGGTAGAATAAATTCTGTCGCTAAGATATCTGCCTGTATATAAGTGATCCTTAATTTCGGGTACTGTTGTTGTGTATAGGCTAAAGTATGGCTGTTTCCATCGATACCGACTAATTCAATCACTTGATTATTAGCCTGGCCCCATTTGGCAATAGCTCTTAAGTTGTCTCCTCCCCCACAGCCTAAGTCGATTATTTTAAGTGGTTTATTTGACTTACATACTTCCTTTTTAACGGCATTAAACGTAGCAGAAGTGTTTCCTAGATATTTATTAATGGTAGATAACCCGCTTAATGTTTTGTGAAGGTCATCTCCAGACAATTCAAAATTGTCCATTTGTTCTCTCTCCGAACTCCTAGCAGATCGCATTTACTCTGCTTCTTTCTTAAATAATAGTTGATATACTTTACCCGTGATCCAATTACCGGCTGGGTAATACAAGGCAAAGAAAAGAGCCATTCCCAAGCTAAAGTTTCTAATGTTAAGAAATTGGTCTATTAAATTACCTGGAAACGCATACGAAGTCTCTAAGGCATATCCGCCAAACTCTAGCAAAGCCATGGTGACTAAACCGTAGGCATATTGTGCATGAAAAGGAAGTTTTCGTAAGATCAATGAAATGGGTACCATATATAATAAATATACCGTTATGACTTGCCACCAATAGGTAAACCTAGCAATTTCCATCACGCTTCCAAATTTATCCATACCCATTCCCCAAGTAAAGTAAATCACTACATAAATAGCGATTAGCTTTTTATCTACATTCAGTTTTTGTTTAATGTACTGTATAAATTCATTCATTATTTTCATCTTTTTAAAATAGAATACGCCCCATAATTTCCATGGTGAGTAATAGAAAAAGCCGTCTTTAAAGGTTTGTTTCTGTATTGAATAATAGGAATTCCTGTTTTTGTTTTTTTAAGGAATAGCTGTGACTGATCTAAAGCATTTTTTTTTGCAAAGTAAATTAAAACGTGCTGATGCATGAATTTACTTTGATTTTTACGGTCGTTATCTGTAAGTTTAAAAATACGCGTTTCAATATCCGAATGGTCAATTTTTGCGGTACTGAAAATGTACTTCCCATTAATTAACGTACTTGTTTTTATGGATGTATCCGCAATTCTAACGCGGCCACTTTGTAAAGAGTCTACGTGACATTCAATTTTTGAAGGATTAAAAAACCGCTCGGCACCCGTTTGAATAAATACTTTATACGCACTTTCTTTCATACTCCATAAATGCCAAACACGTATAAATGGATCTACCGAGGCATAAATATATTCCTGTTCCTTAGGTGTAAATAATTTTTGAATAAAACCTGGCCTTTCCCAATGGGTAGAATGTCTGGTTTCACTTATATCTATAATATCGTTTCCGACCATTATTTTTCAGAAACTTTTGTGTTTATTACTTCTAATGCCGCTTTTACATTTAGCATTTTATCCATGGACTCATTGTCTAATTCAATGTCGTATTTGTCTTCAATATCCAAAATAACATCTATCAAATTTGCAGAATTTATCTTCAAATCATTAATGAAGTCCGTATCCTCACTTAAATTTTCAAATGCTTCCTCGTTTTGAATATATGGCTTGACTATCGATTTTAGCGCGCTAATCATGTGTTCTTTATCACTCATTATTTTTTGAATTTTTTAAATAGTATACAACCGTTTACATCTCCAAAACCAAAGCTCGCTTTAGCGACTATGTTTACTTCTTTCTCTAGTAATGTTTGTGGTATTTTATGTGTAGAAATCAAAGAGGCTATCTGCTCATTTACATCTTCGCAATTAATATTTGGAAAAATGAAGTTGTGATGTATTTGTAATACGCTCGCCACACTTTCTAATGCTCCTGAAGCAGATAAGCAATGTCCAACCATTGACTTTAAAGAATTGATATAAGGAAAATCTGTTCCTTTTAAATTCAGCGCTTTAGACCAATTTTCTATTTCAGTAAAATCTTTACTGGTAGCCGTTAAATGTCCATTAATAGCATCAATATCTTTCGGTTCTATATTTGAATTAGCAACGGCATTTTGAATGCAGCGCTGTACCGCTTCAGAGTTAGGAGCCGTCATTGTTCCCTCGTTTCTTTGTCCGCCAGAGTTTACTTCCCCACCCAATATCTCGGCATATATGGTCGCGTTTCGCTCGAGGGCACTTTCCAATGACTCTATCACCATGGCGCCTGCGCCACTTCCGGGTACAAAACCAGAGGCGGATGCACTCATGGGTCTGGAACCCGTTTCGGGAGATTCATTGTGTTTGTAGGTTAAAACACGCATGGCATCAAATCCGCCCCATAAATAAGCGCCATGATCGCTGGTACTTCCTACAACCATTCGTTTTGCACGTCCCGCTTTTATTCGGTCAAAACCCATTAGTATGGCTTCGGTACCTGTGGTACAAGCCGATGAATTGGTGGTTACTTGATTTCCTAAGCCTAAAATGCCTCCGAGGTAAGCACTCACTCCACTTGCCATCGTTTGTGCCACTACGGTACTGCCTAAGCGTCTTACTTTTTTATCGTCTAACTTATATATCGCTTCTCTAAATTTCTCTACGCCAGAAGTTCCCGCTCCGAATATGGTTCCACTATCATAATCGGTCTGTTCGGAGATAGAAAGACCCGCATCTTTCCAGGCATCCATACCTGCCATACAGCCATAAAGAATACCCGAACTATTAAAATTTTTAAGTTGAAGCTCGGTGAAATAGTTTCGCTTTAACTCTTCAGATACAGTTGGAATACCGCCAATGCAACAAGAGAAATTTAATTCTTTTAGCGCTTCCTGGTATGCAATTCCGGATAAACCACTTTTAATGGCATTCGTGAAATTATCTAAACCAACTCCATTTGGAGAAACAACACCAAGCCCTGTTATAACTACTCTTTTATCCATATTATTCTTGCATCATTCCAGCTAATTCACCTCTACACACCAATGCTCCGCTTTCATTAAACATTTCTACTTTACACTTCAATTTATGGAACCTAAAGAATGCCTTTTCACTTTTTACAATCACTTTCTCTCCTGGGAAAACAGGCTTGAAAAAATCCATTTTAGAAGACGTTAGCGCAATTTTAATGTCGTTTATCTCTGTACTTGACATGCTCAAAAGATATATGCCAAAAGACACCAATCCAATCTGCGCCATGGTTTCCGTTAAAATAACCCCAGGTGTTACGGGATTGTTTTTAAAATGACCTTTGTAAAAATCGTTTACAGGATCAAAGGTATATGACCCGACAATACCGTTTTCATCCGCTTCCAGTATTTCATCCACAAATAGAAATGGGTGCTGGTAAGGCAGTTTTGCTATAATTTCTTCCAATTCCATACTAACTTAAATGTTCTCCTCCATTTACTGGAAGGGTGACTCCTGTAATCCATTTAGATTCTTCCTTACATAATAAATACACTACGTTGGCCACATCTTCAGGAGTGGTGAGTCTTTTAAAAGGATTGCGTTTAATAGCGTATTCTTTTAATTTTTCATGACCAGGAATCATTCGAAAGGAAGCGGTATCAGTAATTCCTGCTTCTATGCAGTTCGCTTTAATTCCGTGGGGCGCAAATTCTAATGCGATGTTTCTTGTAATAGATTCTAAAACTACTTTAGCTGCAGAAACAGCGGCATAATTTTTCCATGCTTTTTTATTGCCTTCACTGGTAAAGCTTATAATTCGGGCATCTGCTGAGAATAGGTTTTTACTAAAAATATGTTTGGTCCAATCGTATAAACTAAAGGCCATATTTTCTAACGTAATATGAAAATCATCGTTTTGTAATTCTCTATCTCCATGAGATATCATGGGTTTTAAATTACCCTTAGCAATACTATGGACGACACATTTTACGGTACCTGATTCGTGTAATATTTGTTTTAAATCGGTTAGTATAGCTTCTCTATTTTCTGGTTTTACGACATCCTTATTAAAGGCTATTACCTTCACATTACTGGAAGATGCGATATGCTTAAATTCAGATTCAATAGTCGCCACATCGCTTTTTCGTGCCCGATACACCACGCATAAATTCAATCCTTCTTTGGCTAGTTTTTTAGCCGTAGCTAGACCCAATCCGCTGGATGCACCCAACAGGATTACCCATTCGTTTTTATCTTCAAACTCTCTTACCATTTTAGCAACAATCTTTGAGCAGTAAAACCAGGTCCAAAACTAAGCATTAAGCCAATATCCCCTTTTTTAGGTTCTTGCGCCATGAATCTTTCCAACACATAAAGCACGGTAGCACTTGACATGTTTCCGTATTCCTTTAATACGGATTTAGTGATGTCTATATTCTTTCCTAAAGAACCAAATAACTCTTCTATGGTTTGTACAATTTTTTTTCCGCCTGGATGAAAAATGAGATGATCTACGTCTTCAATGGTTAAATTATTTCGTTCTAGAAAAGGATGTACAATTTCAGGAAAGTGAGATGCAATTTTTTCAGGAACTTCTTTATCCAAGACCATTTGAAGGCCGGAGTTCTTTAGTTCAAAACCCATCATATGTTCTGCATTGTAAAAATGATACATTGCTTCATCCAATATTTCGGGACCTTTTTCTTCTTGGTAAGAAGAAAGAACCGTACACGCACAACCATCTCCAAAAATAGCCGCGCTAACGATGTTGACCATAGAGAAATCTTCTATTTGAAAAGTAGAGGTAGGCGATTCTACCGCAATAACCACCGCGCGTTTATTGGGATTTGCTTTCAAGAAATTGTGTGCGTAGATCATTCCCGAAACTCCAGCCACACATCCCATTTCTGTTACAGGAAGTCGCACAATATCCTGTTTCATAGCTAATTTATTTATGAGATAGGCATCTACCGATGGAATCATGATTCCGGTGCAACTTACGGTAATAATAAAGTCAATATCTGTCGGATTAAGCTGTGCCTTATTAAGGGCTTTCGTTAATGCACCTTCTGCTAGTTTTATGGTTTCCCGCTTATAGATGTCATTCTTTTCTTCTAAAGAAGTTTTAAGAAATACTTCTTCCGCATCCATAATTGAGTATCTCCTTTCTACTCCCGCATTTTCGAATAGTTTAATCACTTTTCTTTGATAGCGTTCTTCTTGACCAGAAAGCCATATCTTAAGAAATGGAATTATCTCTTTGGTAGACCGGGTATATGGAGGCAGCTGGGTGGCTACAGATGTTATTTTTACGCTCATATTTTGTTAATAATCCATTGGTAACGAAATGCCCATCGCCAAGTTATCGTGCTGTTGTGGTTTAATTCATTTGACAACCGTTCTAAATCCTTTCGTTTAAAAGCTTTTAAAATAGATGTCAATCCATCTCTTTTTATCATATGATTATCCATAACCGATGTCACTAATTTGAAAAGATAGTACGCTAACCAGTGTCGATGTAAATCATTAATGACCACACCTATTTTCGTTTTTTTGAGCAGCGTTTGAATGAAGTTAAGTGCAACTGGATCTTCAAAATGATGAAGAAATAAAGTACATAAAGCAATATCATAGGTATACGTTTCAAACTCTTTGGTTAAAACATCTTCCTTTCGATACGTCAGTTCCGGATATTTAGCGGACAATTGATTTGCATAATCAATTGTTGCTTGATTTGCATCTATCCCCAATAATTGAAATGTATAGCCATTTTTCCTACCGTAATCAGCTACTTTCCTCAGCATATCGCCATGCCCACAACCTAAATCTACTATCTTAATTGTTTGGTCTTTGGTTTGATTTTTCAATAGGGTTTTAATCCCATCAATAGTAATTTGATTACCCCCTAACCATTTATTTATGTCGCCTAATTTATCGAGTGAGTTTATTAGTAAATCACCGCTCATATCAAGATCATCCATGATCTCAATTTCCGTACTTCTAGTTGTCGTGTCAATAAACATTATAGTTCTGCTTTCATAGGTTTACCGTGTGTTCTTTTAATGATGTGTGGCAAGATAAAAGGGAACATCTGTAAAAATGTCATAATCAATTCAGAAAATAACCCGAGTCTAAATAAACGAGCTATTATATGTCCTGACTTTAATCTATCGCTAAATTCAGCGTTCCAAATTTTGGTATATTCCTTTTCTAGTTCTGATCTAGACTTTAAGTGACCCTCTTTAAATTTTAGAATTTGTTGAGAAGCCATTTGCGCAGCCCTAATAGCCATACTCATTCCATTTCCTGCTAATGGATGAATCATACCAGCACTATCTCCACACATTAGAATATGATTTTCTACTGGTTTTTTTGCCGAAAAAGACACTTGACTGATGGATAATGGTTTTGCAAAAGCCAGTTCATAAGTATCAAAAACTTCTTTTAAGAATTTGTTTTGACTCAGTACTTTCTTTTGAAACTCTTCAATATTTTTGTATTGCTTAAACGATTTAAAGTCGGCAATATAGCATACGTTTACAAGCCCCGTTTCTACCATAGACAAACCACAATACCCTCCTTCAAAATTATGTAACCCAACAGCATCTTCCGGAAAAAATCCTTTATAATGTGCTTTCACTCCCAAAAAAGGAGATGGTTTTCGCATGAAATCTCTATTCATTTTCACATCTAAATTAGACCGTTTGCCAAAAGATCCGATAACTAACTCTGAGGTATACTGCTTATTTTCATTGGTGAAAACCTCGAATTGATTGTTTTTAAATTGAATATCAGTCACATTTACGTGGCGTATCTCCGCCCCGAGTTCTTTGGCTTTTTTTGATAACTCCCAATCTATACAATAGCGACTAATACTAAAGCCACCACTAGGTAATTTAATAGATACAGAACGACTACCGGGAGTACTCAAGGTGAAATCCACCATGCTTTTAGCCCCAAAGTCAAAGGGGTTAAAATCTAATGCTTTTAAATACGGAAGTACTTCATTGGAAATATACTCCCCACAAACTTTATGTTTCGGGTATTCATGCTTTTCTATTAGAAGTACGGATAATCCTTTTTTACATAAGTGCACCGCACTTACCAATCCGGCTAGTCCTCCGCCAACGATAATAACATTATAAAACATTAATAGATATTCATTTGTGTATACACTTTAAAAAAATTGAGGCCTGTATTTGCAAATTACACGCAACTTTAAAATGGCTATGTTTTTAACCCATTTTATACATTAGACAAGTCAAAAAAAACTTCTTTTAAGCTATCTTTTTTGGCTGTAAACCGAAAAAATTTCGTTTTTACTTGCAGATATTTACCTTCCATTCGTGTATCAAAAGTAGTGCTCATTCCTCTTTTTTTTTGAAGCATACAACGTATTATTATTTATATTTCCTCCCATTTATTTCATAGTAACTATTCTATTTGACGACCAAATAACTTTATCCTTAGCTACCTTTATCACCCGTTTTTTAGTTCATCAAATGATTCTGTTACATGTCTGATTTTATCTTTCTAGAGGGTTTAGTGCGCTACTTGTGGATTTGTGCTTGTGGGGACTCTTTTATAAAAAATGGGTACAGTCCATAAAATACCATGGCAGGAAAAAAATGCATAGGTATGGCCAACCCCGGAAATAATTCTGGGTATTCTATATCTAAAGGCAAAGTCATACTTACAGGCAGTAAAATACTCAAAAAAGTAATGACTGCAATTATCACATTTAGCCAGCCCGTTAAGTTGAGTTTATTTTGTTGGGCTAACAGCCAATAACCCAAGGCCATTAAAACGCATGCAAAAATGGACGCTCCCGAAATAGAAACGATGTTAATTACCGAACTAAAATCTACATACATGGCGTCTTGATACACATTTTGATAAACCACCCCTGCAAGAGCAGAAAACACCCCAGCCGTAACTCCGTATATAAAATAATGCTTCATACAATGTTTACTTAGTTACCGGAATAGCAAATTCAAGCTTAATCTCATTCGATACTTTTTTAGAAGAACCTTCCATCGTTCCTACCTTGTAGTCTAGTCTATTTACCGAAAAAATCGACAAAAACACGTTATCAATATAGGTAAATGGAAGTGACACTTCTTTTTCGACTCCATGAATTTTTAATTTACCTGTAACAATATATCCATTATCTGCTTTAGAGAATTGACTAGATTGAAATTCAATGTATGGAAACTTAGCGGCATCAAACCACTTATCACTTTTCGCATGGTTGTTCTTCATCCCATTACCGGTATTAATGGAACTCACCTCAATTTTTAGTGCACAATTGGAACCCGCTAAATCAGCCTCATCAAACTGAATATCTCCCGAAAAAGTTTTGAAAATCCCTTCTACATCCGTACCGGTGAACTTAATAGAATAATCAGAGGCAATTTTCCAGTGCATCACTTGACTCAAAGTAAAGCTCGAAAGAATAATAATGGAGCTAATCAGAAACATTTTTTTTATTGAATTCATCGTATTGATTTTGGTATGTATTTTATTTTCACTTTTCGGTAATACTTGCGCATGGTAAATGTAATTAGTTCCTTTACGTAAAAAGTTTAGCTCAATTTTACATACTTTCTCATATGCTGTTTACAGGTTTACTAGGAAAACGTACGCTCCATTATTCAACTATATATCGATAGTAATCATACTTCCAAAAGTAGTGACTATACAACTACTACCCATTCATATATATCAACAAAATCGTTAAGAGAATTCTTATTTGAAAATTATAATTCCTTATACGTTACAAAAATGGTCGTTTAACTTCCGAATAAAAAACCATTATACGGTCTCACATTCTCTTTGAAAGATTAATACGTTTATGCAACTATTTTTTACACCTCTTACTAACGATAAAATATCCGGTATCACTTAAAAAAGAAATAAAATGAGTTTTCCGCACATTATATTGCTTAATAGATACTTGTAAAGTACGAAAATATTCTCTTTGACTTTCCATTTTCTCCAACTTCGCCTAAAAGTTTATCCAGTTACTGTGTATGTAAAAAGTGGTATTTTTATTTCACAGCCAATAACTGTTTAACAAAAAAGAAAAAAGATTAAACATTAACATTTTTTATGTATCTTGCGATCTAATCAATTAAATTAATAACTATGATGTTAGATATTCTTACAATTCCAAAAGACGATCCCATTGCATTTACTTTCTTTACAGGGTATATGGCAATGCTGGCAGCGTCAGTATTCTTTTTCTTTGAACGCAGTAGCGTAGATGAGAAATGGAAACTATCTTTACTTGTGTCTGGATTAATTACCGGTATTGCAGCCGTTCATTACTACTACATGAGAGATTATTATATGGCTACAGGAGAGAACCCAACTGCTCTTCGATACATTGATTGGACACTTACTGTTCCATTAATGTGTGTAGAATTTTACTTATTAACCAAAGCCGCTGGAGCAAAAATCGGATTGCTTTGGAAATTAATTTTTGCTTCGGTATGGATGCTAGTTGCTGGTTATATAGGCGAAGCATTTAATCCAGAAGGTGGAAGCTCAAGTCACTCTGTGATGTGGGGTGTTATTTCTGCTTTGGGTTATGTATACATTGCATATACGGCTTGGTTTGGAGAAGTAGCTCAGCTAGCTGCTAAAAGTGGTAATGAGCATGTTAAAAAAGGTATCAGAACCTTAGCCTGGTTCGTCCTAGTAGGTTGGGCAATTTATCCAATTGGCTACATGTGTATGCCTGGAGGCTGGTTGAACACTAGTTTGGGATGGGATTCTACCAACGTAGATTTATTCTATAACATAGCTGATGCCATCAACAAAATAGGTTTTGGTTTAGTTATTTATTCTATTGCTGTTTCTTCTAAGAAACAAGTGGCCGCTTAAGAACGTAATTAATCATACAACTTGAGAGAAGGGTGCTACAGTAATGTAGCACCCTATTTTATTTATGCGAAGTCCAACAAATATATTTCTGCTTTTAAATGTGTTGATTTTGATATTAACAAGTGTGATAGGTGATTTATCTATGCCTACACAACTCATAATTTCAGGCGGATTAATAGGACTTGTAGGCATACCTCATGGCGCCATAGACCATGTATTATTTATGCAGAACAATCCTATAAAACCTGTATATTTTTATACGTTCTACTTTGCTTTAATTGGAGTAATAATTTTCCTTTGGTTCTTCTTTCCTGCAGTTGGTTTAATAGTTTTACTTGTACTATCCGCCTATCACTTCGGTCAATCTCAATTCTGTAGGTATACCTATTTACCCAACCCCATTAAAATTTTCATATATCTATTTTGGGGCTCTTCTATTTTAGCCGGGTTAATCGTATATAATACGACAGAAATAGTGCACTTATTTAACTCCAGCCAAGATACCCAGGAGTTACTCTCTGTCTTTCAATCGTCTATTCATAGGTATATTTTAGGAATAAGTACGATAAGTTTTTTGGTCTTGTTTTTCTATACAAGCAAAGCGATTTCTAGGAAGCAGTTTTTAATGGAAATAGGTCTTTTCACTCTTATCCATGTATCTTTTTACTTTCAGTCTCTACTCATTGGGTTCAGTATTTACTTTGCTACGCTTCATTCTTTAGAGGTGTTACTCGAAGAGTATTCCTTTTTAAAAAAACAACTCCCCCCCTTTAATTTAGGGTCTTTCCTAAGTATTCTCATCCCATATACGCTTGTAAGCCTTTTGGGACTAATCATTCTTTTAGGATTGTCTCATTTTGGTGTTTTACCAATTAGTAAAACACTCGTAGTATTTATATCCATATCAGCTCTCACTTTACCGCATTCAATTGTAATGGAAAGTTTTTATAGCTCATTCTACACTAAACTAAATAAAACCAATTAAAGACCTACAAGAC
This sequence comes from Salibacteraceae bacterium, assembly GCA_047610145.1. Lineage (GTDB taxonomy): Bacteria > Bacteroidota > Bacteroidia > Flavobacteriales_G > Salibacteraceae > CAJXZP01. The sequence goes on from JBLFZF010000011.1 coordinate 13,163, forward strand.
GGTAAAAGTCGTCTTGAAAAATCATACTAATGCGGCATCTATCTCTTCAACTGCTATTCAAAAAAATAACGATACAATTTTATTCTCCGAAACCTTTTTCTAAAATGCCAGATCTGTAAAAAATTTTAATTTCATATGGAGCAGCACCTAAAATGCTTCTTTTTAAGAAGAAGATGATTGAACTTTAGAAACCTCTAATATTAAGTTATAACTACATAATTCTAGATATTGATGAAGGTAACCGATTCAAAAAGGCATCAGGTAGAATGACCTTTTTTAAATGGGGAGCTTATACCTAGGTATACAGGGATTTACCTTGTAAAAAAAAATCTACTACACCATAATTCGTAAAACCTCTGTTGATTAGATATTTTAAAAGTAAAAAACACATAAACCGAACGAAATTTGTTCAAACCATTCTTTACTTTTATACGCATTCAAAATAAAGTCCTACCCTATTTAACTTTTTTATTCTGGACCGTAATATTTACACTGAATAGAGTTCAATTTTCAATCGAAAATATGCGTTCATATGAACAAATCTAAGATTTGAGCGCAGTAATAATAATAATAATAGTCAGCAGCAAATACGTTTATTCCTTGTTCCAAAAACAAATCATCTCTTCGTTACTTTTAAAAAGCTTGAAACTGGTAGTACTAAATACCGATTGCAGTAACAACCCAATCCCAATTAATTTAAACTATCCTGCGCTTAAGTATTTATCAAATTATTCGCATATGGTTTGAAATGCCTTTCCTAAACGGGTAATAATATCAGAAGAAGTAAGACTTTCTCTACTTCCATCTTTTAACGCAAAATCACCGGCTAACCCGTGAATATAGACGCCTAAAATTGCCGCTTTTTTTGGGGCGTATCCTTGCGCTAATAATCCCGTTAAAATTCCAGTCAAAACATCCCCACTTCCAGCAGTTGCCATTCCTGAATTTCCGGTAGAATTAAAGTAGACCTCTCCATCTGGACAAATAATAGAAGACTTCGCTCCTTTCAAGATGACACAAACATTATAAGTCCGACTAAAAGCCTGAGTGGTTTGCAGTCTATTATAACCACCACTCCAATCTCCGATCATTCTTTTCCATTCTCCGAGGTGAGGTGTCAGAATAGAGCCTACGGGAATTTTCTCAAGTAACTCGGGGTTGCTCGCCAACACATTTATGGCATCAGCATCTATAACCATTGGTTTTTTAGAATTGACTAAAATATTTTTTAGCACATAAAAAACTTTTTCGCATTGACCAAGACCCGGTCCAACTCCTATAGATTGGTAGATAGAAACATCTAACATATCTGAAACCACATCAGTCGAACTATCTGGAATAGTCATCACTTCAGGAACAGAAATTTGTAAAATATCGTTTCCATTTCCAGGAATATGAACTGAAACTAGCCCTGCACCAGACTTTATACACGCCTTAGCACATAAAACAGATGCCCCCATTTTACCCGTACTTCCACTCACTAAAAGAGCATGCCCAAAAGTGTTTTTATACGCAAAAGAGCTCCCTTTTTTATGCATTCTTTTAATCGCAAACTCAGAGGTGATAAAATACGATGTAGATTCCTTAGAAATAAAGATTGAGCTCAATTGAATGGGCATCACTTTTAAGACTCCCACATACTTTTGATTTTCAGGAAACTGAAAGGCCAATTTTTCCATTTCAAAAGTGAGCGTATAATCGGGTTGAAATGTTTCTCCGGTATTTTCATCATTATTCTCCGCAAATAAACCAGAAGCGATGTCTACACTAACTTTAGGAACTGTTTCCTGATTTAACGATGCCACTAAATTGGCTAACCACCCGCTTACAGGTCTTGTTAAACCAGCGCCCAAAATGGCGTCAATCACAACTCCTGCCACTTTAATCTGCGCGTAATTATTTTCATTCACTTCAAAAAAATCGGCATTAATAGCTTCTAACCTGTTTCTGTTAATGTGATTATCCGCTGATGTTTTTCCTAAGTTCACGAACCAAACCTTAACAGCGTAATCTGCTTCAATAAGCATTCTAGCCACGGCAAGACCATCACCGCCATTATTACCTGAACCACAAAAAACATCAAAATGAGTACGTTTATTAAACGTTTTTTTCAACCATTTAAATACTTGTTTAGCAGCTCGCTCCATTAAATCAAAAGATTCAACGGGCTCGTTTTCAATAGTAAATTGATCCGCCTTTTTGATTTGTTCCGTGGTAAATATTTTCATTTAATTAGTTTAAACTCTTTTTTAGGGTTACCACAATTAATTTTGACGCTGGAGTATTACTTATCTCCGCTTTATTTTTTAATGATACGAGCACGTTGGTTTCCGGAAAATAAGTAGCCGTACACTTTTCTGGTATATCATAAGGATACACTATAAATTTCTCTGCTACTCTAACTTCACCTTGGTATTCACTAGTAATATCTACAATATCATTGGCCATTAACCCTTGCTTTTCAATATCCTTGGGATTCATCAAAATAACTCTTCGCTCATTGTAAATACCTCTGTAACGATCATCTAATCCATAAATGGTCGTATTAAATTGATCGTGAGTTCGAATAGTCATCATCGCTAACTCGTTTTCTGAAACAGAAACTTGAGAGACTTGATTTACGGTGAAATTTGCTTTACCTGTTTTGGTTGGTGTAAAGTCACCTGTTCTTGAATTATTCGGTAAGTAAAACCCTCCTGGCTTACGAACACGCTCATTAAAATTATCAAAACCAGGAATAGTGGCTTCAATTTTATCTCTTACCAAGTCGTAATTTTCATTAAAACCAGCCCAGTTAGTTTGTGAGGTTTGTTTGAAGGTAGCCTGAGCCAGTCTGGCAACAATAGCCGTTTCACTTAGTAAACCCTTCACTAGCGGGTCTAATTTACCCTTAGAGAAATGAACTACTCCCATAGAATCTTCTACGGTAATTATTTGCTCTTGACCATTTTGCACATCTTTTTCTGAACGTGTAATACACGGTAAAATTAAAGCTGTTTTTCCGTGTATAATATGACTCCTATTTAACTTTGTAGACACTTGAACAGTCAAATCACATGCGCGCAAGGCTTGTGCCGTAAATTCAGTATCTGGCGTAGCTGAAATAAAATTACCCCCCATCCCCATAAATACTTTGGCTTTGTTTTGATGCATGGCCTCAATGGCTTCCACAACATCAAACCCATGGGCTCTAGGAGGATCAAAATTGAACTCCTTTTTTAAATTATCTAGAAATTGAGGCTTTGGTTTTTCCCATATCCCCATTGTTCGGTCACCTTGTACATTACTATGCCCACGAACAGGGCAAGTACCAGCACCTTTTTTACCGATACTTCCTTTTAACAGTAAAAGATTTACAATCTCACGAATATTATGAACGCCATTTTTATGCTGAGTTAAGCCCATTGCCCAACAAATGATTATTTTTTTCTTCTCAATTAATAATTGAGCAGCTTCTCTAACCTCCGCTTCTTGAAGTCCTGCTTGTTGAACCAATTCATTAAAATTTTGGCTTTCCAAATCCGCTAATAACGCATCAATACCTGAAGTTTTCTGTTCAATAAAATCAAGGTCGAATACCTGCCCTTTATTCTTATTTTCTGCTTCCAACATCAAGATCATCCATGCCTTTAACAAGGCTACATCACCATTTATTTTTACTTGCAAAAACAAATCAGTCAATTTGACCCCTTTTCCTAATAAATGCGCTGGCTTTTGCGGATGTTTAAAATTCATTAACCCTGCTTCAGGTAAAGGGTTTACAGAGATTATTTTCCCTCCATTCTTTTTGGTATCTTCTAAAGCAGACAACATTCTTGGGTGATTGGTCCCTGGGTTTTGCCCCATCACAATCACCACTTCTGCATGTTCAAAATCAGCCAACGTCACCGACCCTTTTCCAATACCAACCGTTTCAGACAGACCAGCACCACTAGATTCGTGACACATGTTAGAACAATCAGGCAAATTATTTGTACCATACTCTCTAACAAATAGTTGATACAAATATGCCGCTTCATTACTCGTTCTTCCTGAAGTATAAAAAATAGCTTCGTTGGGAGAGTTTTGCTTATTTAATTCGTTCGCAATAAGGGTAAATGCGTCACTCCACTCTATAGGAGAATAATGCGTATCTCCCGGTTTCAAAACCATTGGATGTGTTATTCTTCCAGATTTACCGATCCGATAATCTGACCAACTCCCCATTTCTTCGACCGAGTGCTTCGCAAAAAAATCGGGACCCACTCTTTTGGTAGTCGCTTCTTCTGCAATTGCTTTTGCCCCATTTTCACAATATTCGCCTAAGCCTGAACGCTTACCATCTGGGTCAGGCCAAGCACAACCAGAACAATCAAAACCATCTTTTTGATTCATATTATTGAGCACTGTTAAAGCTCTAGGCAAATCCATTTCATCCAATACATGCGCAACAGCTGAGGTAACTGCCTTAAAACCTGCCGCAGTAGATTCTATTTTTCCCGATTTAAGTCCGGTAAACTCTACTGGTGGTTGTGCGTTAGTTCTTTTTATCATTCCTCTTTTATTTTATTCTTCGGTATCAAAATTGCGTGTAAAAGTAAAAAAAAAGGGTTCCTATTAAACAAAGCTGATATTTGATTTCAAAGCACTTCAGGTTAGATGTAAGCTATATCTGCTCTTGTAATGCTGTTTGCTCTATTGTTTTTCCGTGCGAAATGTTCATTTACCCTAATTAATAGAATTAAAATGGTAGGCGATGTTTTCAATAATAAAGGATATCAAACGAGTCTTGATAATTTTTAATCGTTCATGATAACATATATCTGTGAGTAATATCTTAAAAAGAGCCACCCCATTAAGAGTCTGATTTCTTTCTGTTTTTTTTACCAGATAACCTAAAAATGGATCCGTAGTATAAACTACTGCGGAAATCAAAATGAATAAAGTGCGAAGGTTTATCTTTTAAAAACAATCGGTTCTGCCCGATCTGAAATTTCAAAATTGATGCTGAAAAAGTTTTAATAATCTTTGAATTCAGTATTTTAGCATTCTGTTTCCATTTATATGGAAGATTACAGGTTACACAATCTTATTGATTAATGGTTTCTAGAATACTAAAAGCAGCAAACAAAAAGCTACATCCAGCACATTTGTATTTCGGGCCAGAGTGGATTATTCTTGGCGTAAATAATGTGTGTAACTTACATTGTAAAATGTGTGATGTAGGTACACAAAATTTAGAAACAAACTTTGCGCAAAACCTAGTGGGGTCGCATCCTCTCAACATGCCGTTAGACTTATTTAAGCAAATAATTGATCAAACCAGTATTCATTACCCCAAAGCAAAAATTGGTTACGCTTTTACAGAACCCTTAATTTACCCAGATCTTAGAGCCTCTTTAATTTATGCGCATGAAAAAGGACTAGAAACGACTATCACCACAAACGCATTAAGTCTTAAACGAAAAGCGCAAGACCTTATTGATGGTCAATTAACAGAACTATTCGTTTCTTTAGATGGATTACAGGATACGCATAATTACATTAGAGGTCACAAAAGCTCTTTTCAAAAGGCTTTAGAAGGAATTGAATATTTACTCACATTTCCAAACCCACCCAAAATCTCTGTTTATTGCGTTATTACGGAATGGAACTATACCGAATTATTTGAGTTTGTCACGTATTTCGAAAAGTTTCCGCTAAAGCATATTGGTTTTATGCATCAAAACTTTATTACGGAAGATGTCGCTTCTAATCATAACCTAACGTTTGGCAGTTGGCTACCAGCTACTCATTCTAATATTGAAGAAACAAACTTTTCCGCTATCGATATTCCCGTGTTACAAAAGCAAATTCAACAAATAGAAAATGGAAACTTCAAACAAAAACCATCTTTTAGTCCGCACCTCACTGATTTAAAAGATTTAAAAATATATTATGAGCAACCAGAGGTGAAAATTGGCAAAACATGTAACGATGTATTCACAAATATTATGATAAAAACAGATGGCACAGCTATTCCATCACATGGAAGATGTTACAATAAAACCATGGGTGATTTGCATAACCAGACTTTATCCGAAATATGGAATAGTAATGAATATGAACAATTCAGGACTGAAATCGTAAAAAATAATGGTTTATTCCCTGCTTGTAACCGCTGTTGCAGCGCTTTTTAATACGTTTAATTTGGAGCATATCTCTAGTATTAATATTTTTATGTTACCGATAACAAAAATGAATACTACATCTCTTTCTTTGTGACAAAACACACCGTAATCGCCTAATTTACTACAGTACATTTGAAGTCGGAAAGGGTTAATTCATACGCCATATTATTTATCCTTTCTCGCTCATTTATTGTTGTCATAAACACAATTAGAAATGGAAGATATGCTCTTTTATGATCGGTTGCAGTTCGCCTTCACGATCACCTTTCACTACATTTTCCCGCAATTAACCATGGGGCTTTCTTTACTCATTGTATTTTTCAAGGGTCAATTCTTATATACGCAAATCGAAAAATATAACGATACGGCAAAGTTCTTTATGAAGATCTTTGCCATCAACTTTACTATGGGAGTAGTCACAGGAATTCCAATGGAGTTTCAGTTTGGAACTAATTGGGCTAAATTCTCTGAACTTACTGGAGGAATTATTGGGCAAACCTTAGCGATGGAAGGTACCTTCTCCTTCTTTCTAGAATCTTCCTTTTTAGCACTTTTCATTTTTGGCGAAAAACTAATGGGACAAAAACTTCACTTTCTTACCGGTTTTTTAGTCTTTGTAGGCTCTTGGCTAAGTGGGTATTTTATTTTGGCTACCAATGCATGGATGCAGCACCCAGTGGGCTATGAACTACTTGCAAACGGAAAATTTGTACTTAAAAATTTTAACGAACTCTTTACTAACCCATGGCTACTTCCAGCCTTCCTTCATAATCAGGTAGCTTCATTGGCCACTTCATCCTTTGTTGTTGCCGGTATTGGCGCCTTCTATATTCTTCGAGAAAAAAATGTGAATCATGGTAAGTTATTCCTTAAGACAGGCGTGATTTTCGGATTCATATCCAGTCTATTATTGGCTTTTCCTACAGGCGATTGGAATGCAAAAAACGTAGCTAAAATGCAACCGGCTTCATTTGCGGCAATGGAAGGTATATTTGAAACGGAAGAAGCAGGCGCGGAAATCGTGCTGATTGGTCAACCTAATATGGTAGAGAAAAAATTGGATAATAAAATTGCCGTTCCCAACATACTGAGCTTTCTTACCTACCAAACCTGGGACACTCAAATTCTTGGAATGGACCAATTCCCGGAAGAAGAACTCCCCACCAATATACCGGGGCTTTATTATTCGTATCATATTATGGTAGGTTTAGGAACCATTTTCATAGGCATTATGGGGTTAGCTACGTTTCTATTATGGAGAAAACGCTTATTCAATTTCAAACCGGTTTTATGGGCTATTATGTTTTTAATTCCCTTTCCATACATTGCCAATATAACGGGCTGGTATGTCGCAGAACTAGGCCGTCAACCCTATTTAGTTTATGGTTTATTGCGTACCGCTGACGGTATTTCGCCCACCGTATCGTCTGGAAATACACTTTTTACGCTCCTTGGCTTTATGGGGTTGTATTTTCTACTCGGAATTCTTTTTCTTCTCCTGGTGGGTAAAACAATTCATCAAGGACCTAAACCTCAAAACCATTAATCATGGAAATATTATGGTACGGCATTATAACCGTGGTATTAACCACATTTTTTATTCTAGATGGGTATGATTTTGGCACCGGAATAATTCACCTTTTCTTTGCAAAAAAAGAAGAAGATAAAGTAGTCATTGCAAAGGCCGCGGGTTTGTTTTGGGATTCTAACGAAGTTTGGTTAGTAGTAGCCGGAGGTATGTTATTTATGGCATTCCCCACTTTTTACGCTTCCGTATTTAGCGGCTTCTATCTACCCTTAATTCTAGTACTTTGGTTAATTGTATTCCGAGCTATTGGATTAGAGTTTAGAAGTCAATTCAATTTTCAAATGTGGAAAGATATTTGGGATACCGCGTTTGGTATTTCGAGTGTTTTACTGGCTTTATTGTTTGGAATTGCACTAGGTAACTTGGTTCGTGGTGTTAATTTAGGAGGTGTTGAAAATGGTGTTTCTGCCTATGAAGCGCACTATTTTTTCTTACCTCTATGGAACGCAAGCTTTAGTCCCACCGGAACTCACCCGGGCGTTATTGATTGGTTCACTATTATTATTGGTGTAATTGCTGTAATCGTATTAACCATTCACGGAGCAAATTGGGTGATTCTAAAAACTAATTCTTCTATTAATGACAAGCTAAAAACGGTTGTTTTCAAATTAAACATTGCCTTGGGCTTTTTATCGCTTTTTTCGCTTTCTATTTGGAAATTGGTCCATCCTGCTCCTTTTTATAACTTCTTAGATAAGCCTTATCGTTTAATTTTTCCCTTACTATTTATCACCGGAATTATTAGTTTGTTTTTCGTTCAAAAATTCAAAAAAGACATCTACGGTTTAGTCTCCTCTTCATTAATTATTATTGGAGGAATCACGTCCTCTTTAGCCTCTATGTTTCCTGTGATTTTACCGAGTACTAACTCTGTTAATCCAGACTTAACTATTTACAATATGGCGGCTACGTCATATGGGTTAAGTGTTGGCTTAAGCTGGGTTATTATTGGAGGACTCTTAATTATCGCCTATGTAATTATTCAAAAACGAATATTGGATGGTAAGATTGATAAAATGGATTACGGTCATTAAATACACGACTAAATGACACATACTATTATAGCCCTTTTAAGTATCGTACTTGGAATTTTAGGCGCTACACTCATGGGATTAAGGTATTCTAAATATACCTTAGGCTTTATTGGAAATAGCATAGCAGGAGTATTTGGAAGTGTTTTTATCACGAAATCATTTGGAAGATTAGGGGTTAACCCAAACGCCATCTTAGCCACAGGAGAAACGAATATTTATTTACTTGTTGTCCATGCATTAATCTCCGTTTTAGCTGGAGTACTAGCGGTTTATTTAGGGGCATACTTGAAAAATAAACTGATTTAATTTTACTGGTTTAATACCAATTAAATCAATAAACTTACATTCGTAATATGCGGGTTAAAGGCATAAAAAATATGGGCTCAAAAATATTATTCGTTACACCACCATTCACCCAACTGAATACGCCTTACCCGGCAACCGCCTATTTAAAAGGTTTTTTCAAAACTTTAAATGTTGAAACAAACCAAATTGATTTAGGTTTAGATGTGACCTTACGGATATTTTCAAAATCTGGTTTTGAATCACTTTTTGAAATTATCGATACCCACGAAATTGAATTATCGCCAAATACTAGCCGCATAAGTTCTTTATCTAACAGTTATATCAATTCTATTGATGCCGTTATCTCCTTTCTTCAAGGAAACAACCCAACCTTAGCACATAGTATTGTCACACGATCTTACCTTCCGGAAGCTTCTCGCTTTAAAAATTTAGAAGACCTTGATTGGGCTTTTGGTGATTTAGGAATTCAAGACAAGGCAAAACATTTAGCTACACTTTATCTGGAAGATATGTCAGATTTAATTGTAGAGGCCATTGACCCAGACTTTGGCTTTAGTCGTTATGCAGAGAAAATAGCTGTTGCCGCTAGTAGCTTTGATGAAATACATGCACATGTAGAATCTGAGCCTCATTTTATTGACGAACTCATACTAGAAGAGCTTGAAAAAAGCCTGACTATACATCAGCCAGGAATGGTTGCTATTTCTATCCCATTTCCAGGAAATTTATATGGGGCATTAAAAGTAGGTCAACATATTAAAACCCATTACCCTAAAGTAGTTGTAGCTATGGGAGGTGGATATCCAAATACAGAATTACGTTCTTTGCGTGATGTGCGGATGTTTAAATATACAGATTTCATTACCTTAGACGATGGCGAAGCGCCACTATCTATTCTCTTAGAGCATGTGGAAGGTAAACGAAATATTAAGTCCCTAAAGCGTACATTAACATTAGTTGACCAAGAAGTTCAATACATCAATGGAGCTCCTGAACCAGATTATAGTCATTCAGAAGTAGGAACACCAGATTATACCGGACTTCCTTTAGATAAATATATTTCTGTTATAGAAATTGCGAATCCGATGCACCGTCTTTGGAGTGATGGACGCTGGAATAAACTAACATTAGCCCACGGTTGCTATTGGGGGAAATGTACTTTTTGCGATATTAGCTTAGATTATATTAAACGCTATCAGCCAGTTAGCGCTATTCATTTATGCGATCAAATTGAAACTATTATTGCACAAACAGGTGAAACAGGATTCCATTTTGTAGATGAAGCTGCTCCTCCCGCATTACTGCGTGATTTGTCTCTTGAAATTTTAAAGCGAAAACTAACTATTACATGGTGGACAAATATTCGATTTGAAAAAAGCTTTTCTCCAGGTCTAACAGGTTTAATGAAATTAGCCGGTTGCATTGCGGTTTCAGGCGGTTTAGAAGTCGCTTCAGATCGGTTATTAAAATTAATAAAAAAGGGAGTTAGTATTGAAAAAGTAGCTCAAGTCACACATAGTTTCACTCAGGCAGGAATAATGGTACATGCTTATTTGATGTATGGGTTCCCTACGCAAACAAAGCAAGAAACAATTGATTCACTAGAAATTGTGCGACAACTCTTTGCCGCTGGAGTCATTCAATCTGCCTATTGGCATCAGTTTTCTATGACTGCTCATAGTCCAATTGGACTACACCCAGAGAATTTTGAAGTTGAAAAAGTACACCCGGAGTTAGGCACATTTGCCAATAACGATCTGATTCATAATGACCCGAAAGGAACCAATCATATTCAGTTTAGTGAAGGCTTAAAAAAATCATTATTTAATTTCATGCATAGTATTGGGCTCGACTTTCCATTGCAAGATTGGTTTGAATTTCATATTCCAAAAACAAGCCACTCACCCAATGAGATCAACACGTATCTAAAAGGGCAAGAGTTTCTAGAAACAAATGCGAAGAACAAACTTATTTGGACGGGATTACAGGAAAGTACTCTCACAAAAAAAAGTGAAAAAGAAACCCAGTTATTAATCCATACTCACTCGCAATCATTCGACTTAAAGCTTTCTTATCCGCAGGCTGTTTGGGTTCAAAGCATGCTAAAAAAAACACACTTCAATCAAATCAAAAAAATAACATACCAAGAAATTGAAGCAGATTTCACCTCTCAAAAACTGGGATACTTTTTGCTTTTTTGGAACGAGCCAACTATGACCACTTTGCGAAAAAATGGATTATTGATCTTGTAGTGAATAAATAAAAAGAAGGTCTGCACCTTAAGGCTTACAAATAGTTTAAATTAGTCTTTAACAAAACGGATTATTATGTCAGCTAGTAACTTTTTAGATAACATAAACTTTCTACTCACGCAACCGGAGATGGGTGCATTATTGGTATCCGAGCCAATGCTGTCGGATCCTAATTTTTTTCGTTCTGTTATTCTCTTAACAGAACATGATCCGGAGGGAACCTTGGGTTTTGTCTTGAATCATATTAGCGCAGTCAATGTAGACAATGTGCTCCCAGAGTTTTCTGTAAAAGGAATTCCTATTTTTATAGGCGGACCTGTAGGGAATGACCAATTATTCTTTATTCATACCATAGGAGAAGAACTGCACAACTCATCAAAGCTGATGGACGGCTTGTATTTAGGTGGAGATATGACACACTTAGAGTTTATGCTAAACAACAATTTAGCCTCTACCCAACAAATTAGATTCTTTGTAGGTTACTCTGGATGGGAACCCCAGCAGCTATCTAAAGAAATAGATGAAAACTCATGGATTGTAACCAAAACTAATCCTACTCAAGTCATGCGCGATTCTGATGAGTACTGGAAAGAAGTGATGATAGGTTTAGGTAAAGAATTTGAAGTCCTTTCTAAATTCCCTTCTAATCCAGACCTTAATTAATTTGCTAATCGAAGTTCGTTATTATACGCATCTCCGGCACAGCATATTTACGTTGATTATTAAACAAAACACTTTTTAGAGTCACAACCGAAGTTTTATTATCTATTCTTGCCTTTGCTGTGAAAAACACGTGAAATGAAGAAATTTTTACTTTCAATATTCTTACTAATGGCTTTGCATTCTTTTGGCCAAAAGTATGTTGACATTGCGAAACTTCATTATGCAAACACTCCTGTCAACCAATTTGATTCAGCCACCAATGGCTCTAGAGTTCAGGAATATGGGCTAGACTTTTTATACCCGATAAAACTAAAAAGCGGACATGCCATACTAACTGGTTTTTATGCGGAAAACATATCTACGCAAACATCCCCTATCCGCAGTAATTTAACCTCCGTAGGGACTATTTTACTTAAAGCAGGAATAAGCTTTAAGTATTCGGATAAAATATCCGTTACCTACTTATTACTGCCCAAAATCTCCTCTGATTTCAAAGGGTTTTCAGCGAAAGACTTGCAATTAGGGGCGGTCGTATTAATGAAATATAAAAAATCAGAATACTTAACCTACCAAGCAGGTATGTATTACAACAGCGAACTGTTTGGACCATTTTTCGTTCCTATTTTAGGCATCTATTACCAGAGTCCTAGCAAGAAATTTGAAGCTAATATTAGAATACCTATTTCTGCAGATATCAATTATACGTTAACTCCTTGGTTACGTTCAGGTATCAACTTCAATGCATTTGTACGAACTTTTCACTTAAACGAACCATACAACGGCAACTCCGGTAATTATCTAACGAAAACCACGAATGAAATTTATGGGTACCTGCAATTTGACCTTCCAAAAGGGATTATTTTACAAACCAAAGTAGGTTATTCTATTGCCAGAAATTACCGAGTTTACGATATAGAAGACCGAATTGCATGGGGCTTTTCAGCCTTTAAATTTGGAGACGACAGAACACAATTGAATACCGACTTTTCGGACGGTATGATTTTAAAAGCGAAGCTGATATATAGATTCAGTTTAGAGTAAACACCTCATCAACTAAAAGTTATGTTACCAGAGTATATAGAGTCTTTAAAAAAGGCGGAACAAAGTAAGAAAGCCATTATTCGACAAACGAAACGCATGCGTAAGATGCGTAAAGGAGAAGTGGATGAAATTATTCACCCGCTGCATGAAAAAGCATTCGAAAAGATAGATTGTTTAAAATGTGCCAATTGCTGTAAAACAACCAGTCCTATTCTAACCGAAAAAGATACTAAAAGAATATCCAAGCATTTAGGAATGAAAGGGGGTGATTTTGCTCAAAAATATCTGTACCTAGATGAAGATCAAGAATACGCTTTAAAAGAAACTCCGTGTCCTTTTCTTGGTGATGACAATTATTGCGGTATTTATGATGTTCGTCCGAGAGCATGTAGCGATTACCCGCATACAGATCAAGTAAATCAAGTAGGGATTATGCTTCTCACTCAAAAAAACGCAACTATTTGCCCTGCGGTAGCAGACATCTTTACAGAGCTAGAAAGAGTGACCGAAGAAATTCACGGAAAGGTTAAAAGGAAGAATTAGTACGTGCCTTAAAAAAATATAACTAAGCCTTTTTTCAGTTTAAGAAAAAAGGCTTTTTTTACCCCTTTCTAATACTGTATACTAAAAACAGAGTATTCGTGTATTTCACCCTTACCTAGTTGAACTCAAAAGAAGCAGCTTAAACACTTCGAAACCATATGGTAGACGAAGTACAAATAAATTAATACCTGGATCTAATACTTGACTCTAACTTACGTGCATAATCTTCGGTTAGCCAGCGTAAATAATTAATTGTGCTATTACAGATGCAATATGAATACTTCTTAATCCTAGCGTCAATATCCTCTCTTAAATAACGCGTAAGGTATAAGGCATCAAAAAGATCATCCGCATTATCCACGCATATTTGGGTTTGCTGTTCCACAGAACGCTCAAGAGCTACTTTAGGTCGCAAACACTCATGAATTACCTGCTTGTACTCTTCTTCAATATCGAAATAAACACTCTTTGATTTCTTAAAATGCTTCCGTATATCTTCTGGCATCTGGTACACAAAGTTCCGCTGGATATCGTCATCATTTAAAATGTTATTTAAATAATGGAGCGGTGACCTAAATATTCGTTGCCAATCAATAGCAGAACCCCACAAACCGAAACGAGCTACGTTGTTTCCTAAATCTATTACTTGAAACTCTCTTTTGCCAGGAATAATTCTAGAACCACGGCCAATCATTTGATAATAGAGGGTTAATGATTTTGTGGCTCTATTTAAGATGATTGTTTCTACTGTAGGCTCATCAAAACCTGTAGTTAGAATACCAACAGATGAAAGAACTGCGCTTGGAGTCACTTTAAACCAACGAATAATATCTTTTCTTTCTTGACCGGTATGGGTATTATCTAAATGTCGTACATCATAACCTGCATGTCTAAACGTTTCTAACACATGTTTAGACGTTTGAATACCATTATTGAAAATTAAGGTTTTTTTACCTAACGACTTTTCCTCATACGCATTCAATAACTTCTCTTGCATAATGAAATTACCGTACAATCGCTCCGAAGAAGCCACTGTATAATCTCCATTCGCACCTACTTTCAGAGAACTTAAATTAACCTGTAACGTGGTCGTAATAGCATTGGCTAAATACTGCGCTTTAATTAAAGATGAAATAGACTCCCCAACAAATAACTGATCGTAGTTATCCTTCATCGGCAGTTTCATATTAGAACTAAGTGGAGTTGCCGTAACCCCAAGAATAGAAGCGTTTTCAAAATATTTAAAAAGTTTTCTAAAAGAGTTATAATGGGCTTCATCAATAATAACCAATCCAATATTTTCTACATTGGTTTCGTTATCCCGTAATCTATTATTTAAGGTTTCTACCATTGCTACAAAAGCAACGTATTCTTCTTCAAAAGGAATATGCTTGATTTTACTATCAAATATCATATTTGACACCTCAAAATCAGATAACATATTTGAGGTTTGAATACATAATTCAATACGGTGCGTAAGAATTAAAACTTTCTTACCGTGCTCCTGTATATATCGCTTAGCAATCTCCGAAAAAATTACCGTTTTTCCACCACCCGTAGGTAATTGATAAAGCAGGTTAAAACCATCTACCTCTTCATCTAATTTACCAATAATATGATCAATGGCAGATTTCTGATACGGATATAATTTTTTTACTGCTTTTTCTTCAACTAAAGTTACCGACATAATGAAAACATTTTTTCAACCCAAAGGCTGCAAAAATAAGGAATCTATTAGGTTTTTTAAGAGTAAGCGACCATGTTTTAATTGGTTTTCAGAAATAAACTAGATTCTAGTCTAACTAAAATAAATAGCTCTGATTTACACCCATTTGTATGTTTTTTCTACATTTTTAAGGGTTTAAATGGCGATAAATAAAAAAAAATAGACTTTTTATTCTTCCTTCTTGATAAATAGCTGAAATCAAACCTTCGAAAATCATGATTTATTACTACTAAACCAATTTACCAAGAACAATTACGATGTCGTATAAAGATCTTTATTAATACTCCCGACTTTGCCTATTATGCCCAGATTTGAGTTTATGGTACATATTTATACCGGGAAGAAGAAATAAACCTGTTTTGAAAGAAAAAAAAAGAGTTGAAATTATACAGCTCCCTTCATTCTTGTGTTTTGTTTCCACTCATTTTAACGTAATTTAAGCCAAAAAGAAACTTAATTTATAACCGTGCGTAGATTACATTGAAAAGAGAAAAAGCGATTTCCTCTGCAACACCAAAACGAAATGAGTACTTACTAAATTCATTGCTACTAAAAAGCCCATCCTAAAAAAGATGGGCTTTTAACTTTTATTTTATATGATTAAACGACTCTTCTAGAGGGCGTAATTTGACATAAATTTTATTCGCATTAATCTAATTTCTTCTAAAGTGTAATCATCCTCACCTAATTCGGCTAAAGCATCTTCCACCGAGTCAGATTCCGCCTCTAAGAAATAGTCAACTATTTCCTCTTGATAGTCTTCATCCAACACTTCATTAATGTAATAATCAATATTTACTTTAGTTCCAGAGGCCACAATATTTTCAAGCTCTGTAATAAACTCATCATGAGTTAAAGAACGTGTCTTAGCCAAATCAAGTAGCGGAATTTTTTTATCAATACCTTGAATTATAGCAATTTTGGAAGCTGATTTATTGGCAATTTGCTTAACGATTACATCTTCCGGACGTTCAATTTTCTTTTCATCTACATAATTTTTAATCAATTCAATAAACCGAGCACCAAACTTCAACGCTTTCCCTTGCCCAACACCAATGATGTTTTGAAGCTCATCACTGGTCACGGGATACTGAGTGGCCATATCTTGCAACGAAGGATCTTGAAAAATCACAAAAGGGGGTAATCCTTTTTCGTGTCCTATTTCTTTACGTAACGTTTTAAGTAATCCGAAAAGAACGGTATCGCCTGCAGCTAAGCCTTTTGGAATTACCGGTCCACTTTTCATTAATTCTTCATAATCGTGATCTACGATTAATTTGAATGAACTTGGATTTTTTAAGAAGTCTTTCCCTTTATCTGTCAGGTACAATGTACCATATTCTTCTATTTTCTTCCCAATAAAATTATTGACAAATCCTTGGCGAACCGCAGCCATCCAAAATTTTTCTTGGTGATCCTTACCACTACCAAAGTGCGGACTTTTATTTAACCTATTGGCTTTTACCAGCGGACTTTCCTTGCCTATTAGGATTTCTATAATCTGCTTAGTTTTGAATTGTTCTTTTACATCTGAAATAACTTGATATAAGTGAGCCATTTCTTTTTGAGCCTCCATCCGTTCTTTGGGGTTCACCACATTATCGTCCAGCTCTTCTGGACCTGCTTTAGTTTCATCCCAATCTTCTCCGAAATAATGGAGTAAAAACTTTCTTCTGGACATCGCGGTTTCCGCGTAGGCAACTACCTCATGCAATAACTGCTTTCCAACCTCTTGCTCTGCAACAGGTTTACCGGCCATAAATTTTTCTAACTTTTCAATATCCTTATAATCGTAATAGGCAATACATCTACCTTCACCACCATCTCTACCTGCTCTTCCTGTTTCTTGGTAATAGCCTTCTAAACTTTTAGGAATATCGTAATGCATCACAAAACGAACATCTGGCTTATCAATACCCATCCCAAAGGCAATAGTAGCCACAATTATGTCTACATCTTCCATCAAAAACATGTCTTGATAGCGAGCTCTTCTTGTTGCCTCCATACCAGCATGATATGGGAGGGCAGAAATTCCGTTGACTTTAAGCGTCTCGGCTACTTCTTCTACTTTCTTTCTACTCAGACAATAAATAATACCTGACTTTCCCAGGTTTTCTTTAATGTACTTGATTATTTGTTTTTCTGGATGAATTTTTGGAAGTACCTCATAATACAAGTTGGGTCTATTAAAAGAGGCTTTAAAACACTTTGCATCCGTCATACCCAAGTTCTTTTGGATATCTATCTGAACCTTTGGAGTTGCCGTAGCGGTTAAGGCCATTATTGGAATGGTATCGTCAATTTGCTTAATCATTTCACGAATTCGCCTATACTCTGGCCTGAAGTCGTGACCCCATTCAGAAATACAATGCGCCTCGTCTACGGCTACAAAAGAAATTTTCAGGGTCTTAAAGAAGTCTACGTTCTCTTGCTTATTAAGGGATTCTGGCGCTACGAATAAAATTTTAGTTAAACCATTAACTAAATCTTCCTTCACTCTTTTCGCATCTCCTCTACTTAAGGATGAATTTAGGTAGTGTGCCGCACTTTCATTAGACACAAATGCCCGTAACGCATCTACCTGATTTTTCATCAAAGCAATCAAAGGGGATATAACAATTGCCGTACCTTCCTGAATTAATGCAGGTAACTGATAGGTTAGTGATTTACCTCCTCCAGTTGGCATAATGACAAAAGTATCCTTCCCGGATAAAACGCTATGGATTATTTCCTCTTGGTCTCCCTTGAAATGATTAAAACCAAAGTGCTTCTTTAATGGTATTTTTAAATCTTCCATTATTATTCTCTTACATACAGATAAACCTGCAAAAACTTTATTTCAAACATTGTTATCAATGTTACTTTTCCCTATAAAAATTAAAAATACGTTTTTTAAACAAGAATGCTCTTAAAATGTTCTCGAAGAAACGGAAAAAACAGCATTAATATTTCAACACCAAGTAGCTAAATAATTTACGCAAAAAACAATATCTCCCCCACCCTAATACAACATCCTTATTTTCAAGACCTGAAAAATTTGAAACTCAAAAAAACTGTCCAAACAGCAGTTTCAATGCCAGCCATTTTCATTTTAAAATTACCTTTAATTTAGTTTGCACATTACTTTTCCACGCTTTTTGTTTTCACACACTAAAACACTTCCATTTTCGTCTAAATATTTAAAGTCAATATAGTTTCGCTCAAATTGTTTGAGTGACATACAATGCGGTACAATTAGTTGACTATTTTTGCCAAAACGATAATATTATGCTTTCAAAAATGAATCCGAAGATTTCCGTAATTTTTCTTGCTGTATTTGCTGTAGCAATGACTCGATTAATTCCGCACTGGCCTAACGTAACTGCAGTTGCAGCTATTGCCATTTTTGGTGGAGCAACGCTTAAAAATTCTTTTTCAGCCGTGATAATTCCTTTAACAGCTATTTTCTTTAGTGATTTAATTATTAATAATACTTTTTATAGTGCGTATTATGAGGGGTTCGTCTTATTTGGTGACTCAGCTGCATGGATATATTCTGCGTTTATTTTAATGACCGTGATCGCTCATTTCTCAATTAAATCATTCAAATCTGCGCCCATTGTTTCCACCACATTAATAAGCACATTACTGTTTTTTGTTTTAACCAATATAGGTGCTTGGTTAAGTAGTCCTTTTTACACACAAGATGTAGCTGGTTTAATTTTAGCATTTGAAGCAGGATTGCCCTTTGTATTAAATAGCTTACTTGGAAACCTATTCTTTGTAGGTTTATTCTTTTACGGTTATTCTGTCGTTACAGAAAAGAAAACACAATGGTTATTCGTTAAGTAATAACTAGTCAAAATAGTTGAAAGCCTTTCTAGAAATAGAAAGGCTTTTTTTATGCCCCGTGTTTTTTTTAGCTCCTATTCTTGATTCTAAACGGAGCAAACTGAACAAGACAAAAAAGATCCTAACCCAATGGTACTATACTTGAATATATATTAGCCAGTATGCGACACAGGCTAAGCAAATAGTACGCCTAGCCTCCTAATGGTGACGCACAAAAAAAACGCTTAACGATAAGCGCTTTTCACGTTTTATTAGAATTGATTTAATGTGGTAATTTATTCTTCAATACACCATATACCCATGTACCCACAATGGCAAAGAATATAATGACTATAGCCATAAACGCCCCATTACCAATCAACGTATATAAAGGCCCAGGACATGCCCCAGTTAACGCCCATCCCATACCAAAAATAGTACCTCCAATTATGTACCTAACTAATCCACTTTCCTTCGGACTAAAAACAATGGGATTTCCGTAGACATCTTTTACCCCTACCCGCTTAATTATTTGATTACTCAATACACTAAGTATGACAGCCGATCCAATTACCCCGTACATATGGAAGCTTTCAAAACGAAACATTTCATAAATTCTAAACCATGAAATAATTTCTGCTTTGGTAAACATAATACCGAATACAATACCGAGGATAATAAATTTTAGATATTTCATAATTACCAGCTAAAAAGGATTGGGATAATAAAATGAGTTACAAATAAGCCCCCCGCAAAAAAGCCAATAACCGCAATTAATGAAGGTAATTGAAGATTGGCTAAACCACTAATAGCGTGACCCGAGGTACATCCTCCGGCATATCTTGTTCCGAATCCCACAAATAAGCCTCCAATCACCATTACAACAAATCCTTTGGCAGTAAACAAACTGGACCAGCTCAATATTTCTGTTGGAAAAATTCCATTTTGATAACTGTTTAAATTTAAAGTCTCCAAAGAAGAAATGGTCGATTGGCTGAGTAACATACCGTCTTCATTTGACATGTACTGAGTGGCAATAAACCCACCTATTATGGAACCTAGAACGAAAACCAAATTCCATATATCACTCTTCCAATCGAAATTAAAGAACGCCACTTTTTTTCCGGCACCTGCCATGGCACACACCGTTTTTAGTGTACTCGAAATTCCAAAACTTTTACCAAACAAGGTCAAAAGCGTATACACCACTGCTATTATTGGCCCTGCTACGTACCAAGGCCATGGCTCTTTTAAAAGTTCTATCATTTGTTATAATTAGCTTATCCCCCCTATTATTTCAATAGGGGAGAAACGTAAATTTAAAATAAAAAAGGAGACGGAATACCCCAAAAAATAGGCGCAATATCCATTACTTTTTTTCAAAAGAAATAATGGCATGAAGCAAGCTATTCGCTAAATGTAAATCTTTAACCTGATCAAATACTAAACTCAGCTTACCATTCTTTTCCTTTAACTGTGCCTTTTTAGGGTAACGTTGCACAAAATCTAACACTTTATGGAAATGAGCACTTTCATAATAACTGGATTGCTGATTACTCACAAAATAACCAATCAGTTTTTGCCCTTTCAAAACTAACTTTTCAAACCCAATATCTTTGGCTTTCCACTTCAGTTTAACCGAATCAATTAGCAACTGTGTCTCTATGGGTAAAGGTCCAAAACGATCAATCATTTGTTTAGAAAAAACGTGAAGATCATCCTCCGTTTTAGCATCCGCTAATATTTTATATAATTTCAAGCGTTCGGAAACGTTTTGCACATACATATCTGGAATTAAAATCTCTAAGTCACTTTCTAAAGCGGTATCCCGAACATATTCCTTTTCTTCATGTGCATACATGTCTTTAAACTCTGTTTCTTTCAATTCTTCAATGGCCTCGTCTAGAATTTTTTGATACATTTCAAAACCAATTTCACTAATAAAACCAGTTTGCTCCCCTCCTAATAAATCACCTGCACCTCTAATATCTAGATCACGCATGGCAATGTTAATACCACTTCCTAAATCGGAGAACTGACAAATAGCCTCTAATCTTTTACGACCTTCACTCGTTAATGAAGACATCGGAGGCGCAATTAAGTAACAAAATGCTTTTCTATTAGAACGACCAACTCTACCTCTCATTTGATGCAAATCACTCAAACCAAAATGGTGTGAATTATTAATTAAAATGGTATTCGCATTTGGAATATCTAATCCCGATTCAATAATTGTTGTGGCCACCAAAACATCATACTCTCCGTTCACAAACGAAATCATTCGTTTCTCTAGCTCCTTGCCATCTAATTGACCATGCCCCGTTAGAACACGCGCACCCGGAACTAATCGTCTAACTAAATTTGCAATTTCCTCTAAATTGGCTACTCGGTTATTAACAAAAAACACTTGTCCATCCCTACCAATCTCGTAACTAATAGCATCTTTAATCACTTGTTCATTAAACGTATGCACCTCTGTTTCTACCGGCTGTCTATTTGGAGGCGGGGTACTTATCACCGATAAATCACGCGCACCCATCATAGAAAACTGAAGCGTTCTTGGTATGGGAGTTGCTGTTAAGGTTAATGTATCTACATTACTTTTTAAATTCTTTAGTTTATCTTTTACACCCACCCCAAATTTTTGTTCTTCATCAATAATTAGAAGACCCAAATCTTTGAATTCGACATCCTTACCTACAATTCTATGCGTACCAATAAGAATGTCTACTTTACCCTCTTTCAACTTACGTAAAACCTCTTTGGTTTGAGCTGCTGAACGAAATCTATTCACGTATTCTACGGTAACCGGAAAATCTTTTAATCGTTCAGAAAAACTATTATGATGCTGCATAGCCAAAATAGTGGTAGGAACTAAAACCGCGACTTGCTTTCCATTAACAGCCGCTTTAAAAGCCGCTCTAATAGCAATTTCTGTTTTCCCAAAACCAACATCTCCACATACTAAACGATCCATTGGAGTTTCAGCCTCCATATCTGTTTTTACATCAATGGTAGATTTTTCTTGATCCGGAGTATCCTCATATATAAAGGAAGCCTCTAACTCATGCTGCAAATATGAATCCGGTAGATATTGAAAACCTTTTACCGTTTTTCGTTCGGCATAGAGTTTAATCAAATCGTAGGCAATAATTTTAATTCGTGATTTTGTTTTCTGCTTGGTGTTTTTCCAAGCCGGGGAACCAATTTTATGCACTTTAGGCTCTCTCCCATCCTTACTGGAAAAACGAGCAATACGGTGCAAAGAATGAATACTTACATATAAAACATCATTATCTCGGTATATTAATTTTATAGCTTCCTGTTTCTTTCCGTTATTATCTACTTTAACTAAGCCCGCGAATTTTCCAATTCCGTGATCCACATGCGTTACAAAGTCTCCTTTTTCTAACTTCGCTAAATCTTGAAGCGTAATATCTTGTTGGCTCTTTTTAAAACCCTCTTTTAAATGAAAACGATGAAATCTTTCAAAAATTTGATGATCTGTATAACACGCTATCTTTAAGTCATTATCTACAAAGCCTTGATGTAGATCCAATAAAATGGGAGAAAAAGTATGTTTCTTTTCTAAGTCCTCAAAAATGGTATGTAAACGATCAATTTGTTTGGCAGACGATGAAGCAATGACATTTTGAATACCCAGCACCGTATTTTCTTCAAAATTCTCACTCAGCAGGTCAAAATTCTTGTTAAACACTGGTTGAGGAATTTGGCGTACGGTTAATTTAGCTGCGTCTGAATAGAAATTATTCATTCCTAGTTCCACAATTTTTCTGCCTTTGATGATATCTAGAATCTTTTTACCCCAAACAAATAACTCTTCGGGTGGTAACTGAATGGATTCCTTATTCTCTGTTTTCGGATATAACTCCACCGCTAAATTGAATTCCTTTTCTACTCTATCAATGGTAAACTGAAGATCCTTAAACCACAACGTGGTGGAAGGTGTAAAAAAATCTAAAACATTAATTCTATTTTCGATCAGTACCTGATTTCTAACATCAGGTACGATACTAATATTTTTGTAGTTGTGATCCGACAATTGCGTAGCGGGATCGAATGTTCGGATGGAATCTACTTCATCTCCAAAAAACTCAATTCTATACGGTAAATCATGATTGTAAGAAAATATATCTACAATACCCCCTCTAATCGCATAATCGCCTGGTTTTGCGACAAAATCCTCATGTTCAAATTTATATTCATCCAGTAACTCATTGACAAAGTCACGAGGTATCTCATCTCCTATTTTGATATCTAACGTTTTACTCTTCAACTCCTTACGTGTCACCACTCGTTCAGATAAGGCTTCTGGGTAGGTAATCACGATTACCTCTTTACGATGACTAACCGCATCCAAAGCCTCGGTTCGTTGTAAAACATCCACATCATTGGTTTTATCTTCTCTGTAAGGAGTTCTAGAAGATGCGGGTAAAAAGTGAAGTTTATTATCGGGCAAAATGGATAAGAAGTCATTGTGCAAATACGCTGCTTCTTCTCGGTCGTTCGCCACAATTAAATGGCTTCCACGTAAATGGCTAATTACCCCTTGAACAAACATAGACAAACCTGAACCTACTAAACCGTTAATTTTAAACCGTCCGGATTCTGAGTCTCTGAGATACATTTTTAACTCCATGGCAATGGAATGATCTGCAAAAGCTTCTTTAAGAGATTCTTTGGTCATGAATAAAAATTATCAGTTTTATATTGATTTAGATTTTTTTAGATTTTTTTAGAACAAAAAAAAAGTTGGGCCGAAGCTCAACTTTTTTTTAATATTATTCGTTTTCAGCTAAGAAACGCTCTGCATCTTTCACCATATCCTCGGACCCCGTAAAATAAGGAACTCTTTGGTGTAGACCTGTTGGCTCAATTTCCATCACTCTATTTTTACCATCCGATGCCAAACCACCTGCTTGCTCTGCAATCATGGCAAATGGATTACATTCATATAATAAACGTAGCTTTCCATTAACCGCTGTATCTGTAGCTGGATACATAAATATACCCCCTTTCAACATATTTCTATGAAAGTCAGCCACTAATGACCCAATATAACGGGCACTATACGGTCTGTTTGATTCTGGACTTAATTCTTTACAATGCGCAATATATTTCTTCATTCCATTTGAGAAATGCGGATAATTACCTTCGTTAATAGAATATATTTTTCCTTTTTTCGGGATTTGCATTAATGGATGTGAAAGGTAAAAAGTACCTAAAGAAGGATCTAGCGTGAATCCGTTCACTCCTTTACCAGTGGTATATACCAACATTGTGGAACTCCCATAAATAACATATCCAGCAGCCACCTGTTTATCTCCTTTTTGTAAGAAGTCACGCATTTCAAGAGGATGACCCACTGGAGAAACTCTTCTATAAATAGAGAAAATGGTACCTATACTTACGTTTACATCAATATTAGACGATCCATCCAAAGGATCAATCATCACTACATAATTCCCTTTTTGAGCTACCTGACTCTCAAACTGCACAAAATCTTCTTGCTCTTCTGATGCCATTCCACAAACTTGACCTTGCGACTCTAATGCATGCATAAACACTTCATCTGCAAACACATCTAATTTTTGTTGCTGTTCACCTTGTACATTCTCCGCACCGTAAGCGCCTGTAATGTCAGCAATCCCAGCCTTATTCACCTCCCGATTCACCACCTTAGTAGCCAAAACAATAGCACTTAACAATCCGGTTAATTCGCCAGTTGCAAAAGGGAAGTCGCTCTGTTTTTTAATGATATAATCTTCGAGTGTTACTAATTTCATATTCTTTTCTTGAGGTTGAATTTAAAGCTCACAAATATAGTATCACAAGTGGCTAAAAGAAATGGATTTCCAACCCAATTAAAAGAAGTTTTCATCCGTAATTTTTCTAAAAAATAGGATGAAATTCCGCGGTATAAATCCTACAATTACATCGTGAAATGCCTATTTTTGCGCCACCAAATTTTGAACTAATGAGTAGTGCTTTAAATACTATTGAAGAGGCCATTGCCGATATTAAACTCGGAAAAGTTGTTATTGTAGTGGATGACGAAAACCGGGAAAACGAGGGTGATTTTGTTGCCGCAGCAGACATGGTTACCCCAGAAATGATCAACTACATGGCCACGCATGGCCGAGGACTTATTTGTACTCCTATCACTGCAGATAGAGCCAAAAAAGTGGGATTAGATTTAATGGTTGGAAATACTTCTGACCCTCAAGAAACAGCATTTACAGTTTCTATTGACCTTTTAGGTGATGGGAACACTACGGGTATATCTGCATCTGATCGTTCCAATACCATTCAAGCATTAATGTCTGATGAGGCAGCAACCAAGACATTTGGTAAACCCGGACATGTGTTTCCTTTAATCGCTAAGAATGGCGGAGTATTAAGAAGAACGGGACATACCGAAGCTGCTATAGATTTAGCCCGTTTAGCAGGACTAAAACCTGCCGGTGTTATTGTTGAAATCATGAATACGGACGGTACCATGGCTCGTTTACCTGAGCTAAAAGTACTGGCAAAAGATTTAAATGTTAAGCTTATTAGCATTGAAGATTTGATTGCCTACCGAATGGAGAACGAATCACTTATTGAGCGCACTTTTGAAACTTCTCAAAAAGTGGGTGAGCACGAATATAAACTTATCCAATACGAACAAACTACTACAGGTGAAAAACATATTGCGTTAACTTTAGGCGACTTCAATCCTAATGAATCTGTATTGGTTCGAGTACACTCTAGTTATGTTCAAGGGAATGTTTTTGAAAGCTTAAATTGCAGTACTGGGCCTCAATTGCACGCGGCTATGCGTCAGATTGAAAAAGCAGGACAAGGAGCAATTTTATACATGCAACACGGACATTCAGACACACCAAATAACGGTATTACAGCTGGAGGAATTGATTCTGTGATTGCTAAAATGAACTCTAACATAAAAATTGATAACCGTGATTATGGTATTGGAGCTCAAATTTTAAGAGATTTAGGAATTAGCAAAATGAAAGTAATGAGTAGTCGTACCACAAAACGTACTGGAATAGTAGGGTATGGATTAGAAGTTACGGAATACGTTCCTTTAGAATTAGCCTAAAATGTATAAATCGATACTTCGTCCCCTTTTTTTTTCATTTCCACCTGAGAAAGCACACCATTTGGTTACCACACTCTTAAAAATGAAATTGGCCGTTCCTGGAATGAAGTCTCTTTTTCGTTCTATGTTTTCTATAGAAGACAAACGATTAGAACGGGAAGTTTTTGGGATAAAGTTTCCGAACCCAGTAGGATTAGCTGCTGGGTTTGATAAAAATGCCGATTATTATAAAGAAATGTCCACTTTAGGATTTGGCTTTATTGAAATTGGAACGGTCACTCCTTTGGCCCAACCGGGAAACCCAAAACCAAGAATGTTCAGAATGCCTGAAGATGAAGGTTTAATAAATAGAATGGGATTTAATAATGGGGGAATTGAATTAGCTATTGAAAACTTAAAATCTCGACCTAAAAACATCATTATTGGCGGTAACATTGGCAAGAATAAAGTCACGCCAAACAATGAAGCTATAAATGATTACATCCTCACTTTTGACGCATTGTTTGCTTACGTAGATTATTTTGTGGTGAACGTAAGCTCTCCAAATACTCCTGGATTAAGAGAACTACAAGACAAAGGACCTTTGACCGAAATATTAAATGAACTAAAAAGCAGAAATCTAAAAAAGTCAAACCCGAAACCTATTTTATTAAAAATAGCACCAGATTTGACTGATTCTCAGTTAGACGATATTGTGGACATTATTAATGACACAAAAACCGCTGGCGTCATTGCAACCAATACAACTATTGGTAGAGAAGGTTTAAAAACCGATAAATCAATTACAGATGAAATGGGTGGTTTAAGTGGGAAACCAGTTAAGGATAGATCTACGGAAGTAATTAGGTATTTACATACCAAATCAAAAGGAAGCTTTCCAATTATTGGGGTGGGTGGAATTCAAACGGCTCAAGATGCTATTGATAAATTAGAAGCGGGTGCTTCATTGGTTCAAGTGTATACCGGATTCATTTATGAAGGGCCTTCTATGGTTAAAAACATATGTAAAGGGATATTATCGAATAGCTAACCTCAAAACATTACGCAAAAAAAGCCCCTCATGATTGCTCAGGAGGGGCTTTTTAATTTATAAAAACTTCGGTTTACATTAAAGCTGTTAACTTAGCTTCAATGGCATCTTTAGCTGCGGCACCTACTTGTTTGTCCATAACCTCACCATTCTTGATATACAAAATTGTAGGGATATTTCTAATTCCAAATTTCATAGCTGCTTGCGGATTTTCATCTACATTAACCTTGGCTACTAATGCTTTGTCTCCTTGCTCCGTAGCAATTTCTTCTACTAAAGGACCAATTAAACGACATGGTCCACACCACTCTGCCCAAAAGTCAAGCAAAACGGGTTTATCACTGTTCATTACTAATTCTTCAAAGTTCGCATCTGTGATTTCAACTGCCATATTATTATATTTTAAATATTATTATTCTCTTTTTTTCGCTGTGCAAATTTACATCATCGAATTCAATATTATTTGCAATATGGAATACAAATCGAACTCGTTATTCACATTTGATGTTATTAATTTATTAAAATTATCAATCTATTAGTTTTTCTTTTAGCATTATAACCCAATTACCTATTAGTTTTTCTTATTACCAGACTTAATACCTCTATTATCATTTTGCCGATATTAATGTTAAGGGAACCCTGCAGCCTTCCTATCAAAAAAAACTACTTTTGCAGAATGATGCAAAGACCGTTATCTGATTGGTTACCAATCACAAAAAAGGAAGTAAACTCGCGTGGATGGGAGCAACTTGATGTTATTCTTATTTCTGGAGATGCTTATGTAGACCATCCTTCTTTTGGTCCTGCGGTAATTGGTCGTATCATAGAGAGTTATGGATTTAAAATTGGAATTATACCTCAGCCCAACTGGAGGGATGATTTACACGAGTTCAAAAAACTAGGCGAGCCCAAATACTTTTTTGCAGTGACTTCTGGGTGTATGGATTCTATGGTGAATCATTATACCGCTGGTCTTCGTAAAAGATCCACAGATGCGTATACTCCAGGCAGCGAAGCCGGATATAGACCCGATTATGCTACGACAGAATATTCTCAAATTTTAAAGAAGTTGTATCCAGATATCCCAGTGGTAATTGGAGGTATTGAAGCTTCATTAAGAAGAGTGACCCACTATGATTATTGGTCAGATAAATTAAGTCAATCTATTTTGGAAACCAGTGGAGCAGATTTATTGGTGTACGGAATGGGAGAAGCACCACTGCGTGAAATCATTGGGTTGTTGCAAAAAGGAGTTCCTTTTGAACAATTAACCATGGTGAAGCAAACCGCGTATATGCGCCCTATTTCAGAAGAACTACCAAAGAATAAAAAGTGGGACGATAAAGAGCTCACCTCCCATGAAATATGTGTGAATGACAAACTGAAATTTGCCGCTAACTTCAAGGTCATTGAACAAGAATCGAATAAGGTAAATGCCAAACGATTGATTCAAAAATCAGGAACGAATAATTTAATTATTAATCCGCCATTCGATACCATGACCGAAAAGGAAATGGATCGTGCATTTGATTTGCCTTACACCCGTTTACCGCATCCAAAGTATAAGTTCAGGGGCCCAATTCCGGCTTACGACATGATTAAATTCTCCATCAATCTTCACCGAGGTTGTTTTGGAGGCTGTAGTTTTTGTACAATTTCTGCACATCAAGGTAAATTTATTGCCAGTCGTTCAGAAGCATCCGTTTTAAAAGAAGTAGAACAAGTAACAGAAATGGAAGATTTCAAAGGTTACTTATCTGATTTAGGAGGTCCTTCCGCTAATATGTATAAGCTGAAAGGAAAAGTGAAATCTATTTGTGATAAATGTGTTGCTCCTTCGTGTATTCACCCAATGGTTTGTGACAACTTAGACACAAACCATAGCTCCATGACCCAGCTTTATCAAAAGGTGGATGCCATGCCTAAAATAAAGAAAGCTTTTATTGGTAGTGGAATACGTTATGATTTACTGACGCGTTCGTATAATAAAAAAGCAGATGATTCTTTAGAACCTTATATGGAACAAGTGCTGAAAAGACACGTTTCAGGAAGGTTAAAAGTAGCACCAGAACACAGTTCAGATGCCACATTAAAGCTAATGCGTAAACCCAAGTTTGAGCACTTTACTGAGTTCAAAAAGAACTTTGACCGTATTAACGAAAAGTACAAACTGAATCAACAATTAATACCGTATTTTATTTCAAGTCATCCCGGTTCAACCGAAGAGGAAATGGCCAATCTAGCAGGAGATACTAAAGACATGGGCTTTCAGTTGGAGCAAGTTCAAGACTTCACTCCTACTCCTATGACTGTGGCTACCGTTGCCTATTACTCTGGATACCATCCCTACACTTTAGAGAAAGTGTATACCGCTAAAGGTGCAGTAGAAAAGAAAAATCAACACCGTTATTTCTTTTGGTACAAGAAAGAGAACCACCAGTGGATTAGAGAGAGTTTACGTAAAATTGATCGATTAGATCTAGCCGAGAAATTGCTAACGTTTCCAAAGAAAGGGAAAAGCGTACCTAAAGTTATCTCTAATGAAATCTTAACGGATCCAAATGCTACCGATCCAGACCGAAAGAAAACCACGCATAAACCTTCCAATAGAAGAGATAAAAAACCTTTCCAAACAAAGAGCGATAAACCTGCAAGAACAGAGTCCAACAGTTTTGATAAGGATAAAAAGAAAAGACCAAAGAAAAAGTCGACTCGTAATAATCCAAACGC